>NZ_LYSO01000015.1:0-90390 GCF_001728935.1 Pseudomonas sp. AP42 | reverse complement strand
CGGGGCGCCTAAGATCAAAAGCAGATCAAGATCAAGAGCGACTCGCTTCGCATCGTGGTTACCGTCGGCAGCTACAGGCTACAAAGTTGTGTAGATACCTATGCTCATCGCAGGCAAGCCAGCTCCCACAGTTGATGGTGTTCGCAGTTCAAAATGTGGGAGCTGGCTTGCCTGCGATAGCAATCGCCCAGGCACTGCAGGACCTAAGGCTTACCCTTGACGGTCACCCACCACGGCGTGTGCTGCGCGATCTGCACCGGCAAGGTCGGCAACAGCGCATTCAATGCCAACGTGGTGTCGTGCAGCGGGAAACTGCCGGTGATGCGCAGGTCGGCCACGGACTTATCCACACCCAGGTAGCCGGTGCGATAGCGCGCCAATTCCCCGATCACATCCCCCAGCCGGGCGTTGTCGACCACCAGCATGCCGCGGGTCCAGGCATCGGTTGCCGGGGTGACGGCCAGCAGCGGGCCAAGGCCGTCGCTGCGCATCAGCACCTGCTGGCCCGCCTTGAACACCTGTTCCTGTTGCAACGCCTCGGGCTGGGCGGCCACGGCTGACTGCAACACACTCAGGCGCGTGGCATCGTCTTCGCGTTTGACGATAAACCGGGTACCCAGCGCCCGCAGGCTGCCGTCGCGGGTTTGCACGTAGAACGGGCGTGAATCGTCGTGGCCGGTCTCGACGAGAATTTCGCCTGCCTGCAACACGATCAAACGGCGTGTTTCGTCGAAGCGCACATCAATGGCGCTGTGGGTGTTGAGGTTTATTCGCGTGCCGTCCGCCAGCTTCAGCGTGCGCTGCTCACCGGTAGCAGTGCGCTGGTCGGCCAGCCAATAGTGGATAGGTACGTAACGCTCACCGGCAAACAGCGCCAGGCCGCACACCAGCACGATACTGGCCAGGCCCCGGCCCAGTTTGCGCACGCGCTGGCGAATGCCGTGGCGCGACTGCAGCAGCGCCGCCCGGGCCGGGCCCGAGGCCACGCTGAAACGCTGGTCGAGCATGCCCAACTGGCGCCAGGCGCGCGCATGTTCCTCATCGCTGGCCAGCCACTTGCTGAACTCTTCCCGTTCCACCGCGCTGCCGTCGCCCGAGTCGAGGGACAGTTGCCAGGCAATCGCGGCATCCAGCACGCGCGACGACACCGGTTTGGAGCCGATGGCGGTCACGACGGCTCGCCATACAGTGCGATGTAGCACTGGCGAATGCCCTGGGCCAGGTATTGGCGCACGCGGGGCACTGACACGCCCAGGCGCTGGGCGATTTCAGCGTGGCCCAGGCCGTCGAGGCGGTTATAGAGGAACGCGGCGCGGGCCTTGCTCGACAGTTTGCCGAGCAGGCGGTCGATGGCCTTGAGGTCTTCGAGGATCAGTTGCTGTGCTTCCGGCGAAGGCTGCTCGCTTTCCGGGATCAGCATCAATTCGGTGAGGTAGGCCTGCTCCAAAGCCGCACGACGGAAGTAGTCGAACAGCAAACCCTTGGCGATGGCCACCAGGAACGCCCGCGGTTCGCGGGGCTCGCGCAACTCATCACGGCCCAGCAGGCGCATGAAGGTGTCCTGGCTCAGGTCTTCGGCACGACTCGGGCACGCCACATTGCGTCGCAGCCAAGCCAACAGCCAGCCACGGTGGTCGCGATATAACGCACCAACAAGCTCACTGCGTGGGGTCTGGACCGACGACAAGGCATCACCGAATAAACAAGAGGTTTAAACTAACGAGAATTATTCGCGATTGTCGCAGAGGCGTGGGGTGGGCGCAATTGGCGTCTGTCGGGAGATGAGATTAAAACGATGGCGCCTGTTTGCGCCGTTTCCATTGGGCCAAACGCGCTTGCAGCGCCTGGGGCGTGTCGATCTGTTGCTGCCGCGCACGGCTGAACAGGATCAGCATCAGCTCCGCCGTCGCCAATGCATCGGCGCTGGCGTGATGGCGTTCGCCGGCCTGTAGCCTGAAGTGGTTGAGCCAATCATCCAGCCCGGCCTCGCGGATATGCGCCTCTGGGCACAACAACGGGGCCAGGTCAGCCACATCCAGGAATGGATGGGCCAGGCGATACCCCAGGCTGTCCTTGAGCGCCCGGCACAGCATGTGTTGATCAAACGGCGCATGAAAAGCCAGCAGAGGGCTGTCGCCCACGAACGCCATGAAATCCAGCAACGCTTCGGCCGGGTCGCTGCCGGCGGCGATTGCACTGGGCCCCAGCCCGTGGATCAGCACACTGGGGCTGAGCTTGGTGTCGGTGCGTTGCAGCGTGCGTTCGAACAGCTGGGAAAAATCCACCGCACCGTCTTCGATGACCACGGCGCCGATCGACAGCACCTGGTCGCGGTGAAGGTTCAGGCCGCTGGTTTCCAGGTCCACCACCACCCAGCGCTGGCTGCGCATTGGGCCGTTGCCCAGCTCGGCGGGCTTGGGTAACTGCTCCAGGCGCTGCTGTTGCGCAGCGTTGAGCCCAGGCTTTTTGGCGCGCAGCCAGCCAAACAAACTCACAGCTGATACCGCAAGCTCAGGCTGCTTTGCAGGCGTTGGGCCTGGCGCAGGGACTCACGCAGGATGCGCCTGTCCAGGTGGTTGAGGCTGTCGGGGTCGACGCGGTTGGAATAGGGCAGGTTCTCGCGGGTCTGCAATTGATGCTGCTGCATGCGGGTCTGCTGGATAAAGTGGTAGGCCTCTTCATAGGCGGCGCCATCCAGGGGCTCGATCACGGCCTTGTCCACCAATTGGCGCAGGCGTTCCAGGGTGTTGTTGGCGTGGATGCCATGGGCCAGGGCCAACAGGCGCGCGCCGTCTACAAAGGGCGTGAGGCCCTGCACCTTGAGGTCGAGGGTGGCTTTTTCGCCATTTTTGCGGGTCAGCACGAACTCGCGAAAACGCCCCACCGGCGGGCGTCGTAGCAGTGCGTTCTCGGCCAACATACGTTGGAACAAGCGGTTATCCGCCACCTGATCGAGAATGCCCTGGCGCAGTTGCTCGCAACCGCGCTCGTCGCCCCACACCACGCGCAAGTCAAAATAGATGCTTGAGCCCAGCAGGTTTTCTGGCGTCGCCTCACGAATGAACGCGCCGAAGCGCCGCGCCCACTCCACGCGGGACAAGCACAGCTCGGGGTTGCCGGCCATGATATTGCCCTTGCACAGGCTGAAGCCGCACAGCGCCAGGCTTTGGTTGATGTGCTGCGCCAGAGGCAGCAAGCGGCCACGAAAGTCGGCGGCTTCGACGGCGTCCTTGGCCTCGAACAGGATGCCGTTGTCCTGGTCGGTGTACAGCGTTTGTTCGCGGCGGCCTTCGCTGCCAAAACACAGCCAACTGAAAGGCACGCCGGGGTCGCCTTTTTCCGCGAGGGTCAGCTCGATCACCCGGCACACGGTGTGGTCGTTGAGCAGCGTGATGATGTGGGTGATCTGGGTGGACGACGCGCCATGGGCGAGCATGCGCTCCACCAACTGGCCGATTTCACCGCGAATCGCCACCAGGTTTTCCACCCGGGGGGCGTTGCGGATGGTGCGGGCCAGGTGCACCAGGTCCACGCGCTGCAGGGAGAACAAGTCACGCTCGGAGACCACGCCACACAGGCGCTGGTCTTGCACCAGGCACACATGGGCGATATGCCGCTCGGTCATGGCGATAGCTGCGTCGAATGCGCTGTGCTCCGGGCTCAAGTAAAACGGTGCCTGGGTCATGTGCCCGGCAATGCTCTGGCTGAAGTCGCTGGTGCCATCGGCGACCACCTGGCGCAGATCGCGCAGGGTGAAGATGCCCAGGGGCGCCTTGTGTTCGTTGACGATCACAATGCTGCCGACCTGCTGTTCGTGCATCAAGGTCACCGCTTCGCGCAACGGCGTGTGCGGGCTGCAGGTGACCGGGTGGCGCATGGCCAATTCACCCAGGCGGGTATTCAAGGAGTATTGGGTGCCGAGGGTTTCCACGGCTTTTTGCTGTACCTGCTGGTTGACCTGGTCGAGCAGGCTGCTGACCCCGCGCAAGGCGAAATCACGAAACGGGCTGGACAGCGCGAACAGCTTGATAAAGGCCGGCTTGTTCAGTTGCAGGCAAAAGGTGTCTTCAGCGGCTTTGTGTTCTGTGCGGGTCGCGCGTTCACCCAGCAAGGCGGCGAGGGGGAAGCATTCGCCGGTGGCGATTTCAAAGGTGGTGTCCGCCGAGTCTGGGCGCTCGCCCACGACCCGCCCCTGTTTGACGATATAAAAATGCTCGACCGGGCCGCCCGACGGTTTGAGGATGCTGTCGCCAGGGCCGTAGAAACGCAGCTGGCACTGTTCCACCAGGAAGGCCAGGTGCGCCTGTTCCATCTGGTTGAACGGCGGGAAGCGTTGCAGGAATTGCAGGGTGCCGTGGATGTTCTGCAACACCGCGGTTTTACCCGCCTGTGCGAATGCATCAGCTTTACTCATAACAGTGACCGCAGTGTTTTTGTCGTTATCGTGCTGCATGGTCGACTCCTGCGAGGTGGGTGCCCATTGGACGTAAGTCTAGGTCGAGGAATACCGCGCAAAACTAGGGAAAAACCTTACATGACAATCGTCCAAAACCCGTAGAACGCCCACTAGGCAAACTTTCCGACGAAGTGCACATTGATCGCCCTTCCGCAGATGTCTGACGAGTGTGCTGGGAGATTGATGAGAACTGCTGAGAAACGTATGTCCGACCACGATATTTTGAGTGATGCCGAGCGCGAGGCGCTGAGCGCCGTGATGCTGGAGCCCGACTTACCCCCCCAACGCGTATTGATCGTGGACGACGACAAGGACGCGCGTGAACTGTTGGCGGAAATCCTTGGGCTCGACGGTATTCGCTGCATGACAGCCGAAAGTGGCGAGGCAGCGTGGGAGTTGTTGAAGACGCACAGTTCCATCGGTTTGTTGATCACCGACCTGCGCATGGCGCCCAGCAATGGCCTGGAATTGATCCGCCAGGTGCGTGAGTCCACCCGTGCGGCGTTGCCGATCATCATCATGTCGGGGGACGCGGAAGCGCCGGATGTGATTGATGCGATGCATTTGAGCGTGGTGGATTTCTTGCTCAAGCCGATTGATAGCGTGAAGTTGGCGAAGTTGGTGAAGCGGGAGTTGGGGATGGTTGCCTGATTCTTGTGGTGAGTGTGATGGCCTCTTCGCAAGCAAGCCCGCTCCCACATTCGACCGCATTCTTACCCGACTGAATGCAGTCAAATGTGGGAGCGGGCTTGCTCGCGAAGGCGTCAGTACATTCGACCTAAGAACTAAAAAGCCCCGATCTTTCGATCAGGGCTTTTTTCATTTACAGGCCGTTCTTGGCCTTGAACTCCCGACGCCTGCGGTGCAACACCGGCTCGGTATAGCCATTAGGCTGCTTGGTCCCTTCAATCACCAACTCCACCGCTGCCTGGAACGCGATGTTGCTGTCGAAATCCGGAGCCAGTGGGCGGTACAACGCATCCCCGGCATTCTGACGGTCTACCACCGGCGCCATGCGCTTGAGGCTTTCCATCACTTGGGCTTCGTTGACGATGCCGTGGCGCAGCCAGTTGGCGATGTGCTGGCTGGAAATACGCAGGGTGGCGCGGTCTTCCATCAGGCCGACATCGTTGATGTCCGGCACTTTGGAGCAGCCCACACCCTGGTCGATCCAGCGCACCACATAGCCAAGGATGCCCTGGGCGTTGTTGTCCAGTTCGTTGCGGATCTCTTCTTCGGACCAATCGGTGTTGCTGGCCAAAGGAATGGTGAGGATATCGTCCACCGAGGCGCGCTCGCGCTTGGCCAGTTCGGCCTGGCGGGCAAACACATCGACCTTGTGATAGTGCAACGCATGCAAGGCCGCGGCGGTTGGCGAAGGTACCCAGGCGGTGTTGGCGCCGGCCAGTGGGTGAGCGATTTTCTGTTCGAGCATCGCTGCCATCAGGTCGGGCATGGCCCACATGCCCTTACCGATCTGTGCACGACCTTGCAGGCCAGTGCTCAGGCCGATATCGACGTTCCAGTTCTCATAGGCGCCGATCCATTTTTCTGCCTTCATGGCCGCCTTGCGCACCATCGCGCCGGCTTCCATGGAGGTGTGGATTTCATCGCCGGTGCGGTCGAGGAAACCGGTGTTGATAAACACCACACGCTCGCTGGCCGCCTTGATGCAGGCCTTGAGGTTGACCGTGGTGCGGCGCTCCTCGTCCATGATCCCGACCTTGAGGGTGTTGCGCGCCAGGTTCAGCACCTCTTCGATGCGACCGAACAGTTCGTTGGTGAACGCGGCTTCTTCCGGGCCGTGCATCTTCGGTTTCACGATGTACACAGAACCAGTGCGGCTGTTCTTGCGGGTGTTGTTGCCGTTGAGGCTGTGGATCGCCGCCAGGCTGGTGATCAGGCCGTCGAGGATGCCTTCGGGCACTTCGTTGCCGTCTTTATCGAGGATGGCGTCGATGGTCATCAAGTGGCCAACGTTGCGCACGAACAACAGCGAACGGCCGTGCAGGGTCACGTCGCTGCCATCCACGCCGGTGTAGACGCGGTCAGGGTTCATGGTGCGGGTGAAGGTCTGGCCAACCTTGGCCACTTCTTCGGCCAGGTCGCCCTTCATCAGGCCGAGCCAGTTGCGGTAGATCACCACTTTGTCATCGGCATCCACGGCGGCGACGGAGTCTTCGCAGTCCATGATGGTGGTCAGCGCGGCTTCCATCAGCACGTCTTTGACGCCGGCAGCGTCGGTCTGGCCGACTGGGGTGCTGGCGTCGATCTGGATTTCGAAGTGCAGGCCATTGTGCTTGAGCAAGATTGCAATCGGCTCGGCCGCAGGGCCCTGGAAACCGATCAACTGGGCATCGTCACGCAGGCCGCTGTTGCTGCCGCCTTTGAGGCTGACGATCAGCTTGCCATCGACGATCTTGTAGCCGGTGGAATCGACGTGGCTGCCGGCGCTGAGCGGTGCGGCTTCGTCGAGGAAGGCGCGGGCGAAGGCAATGACCTTGTCGCCACGTACTTTGTTGTAGCCCTTGCCCTTCTCGGCGCCGTTGGCTTCGCTGATGGCGTCGGTGCCATACAGCGCGTCGTACAGCGAGCCCCAGCGCGCATTCGAGGCATTGAGGGCGAAACGGGCATTCATCACCGGCACGACCAGCTGTGGGCCGGCCATGCGTGCGATCTCGTCATCGACGTTTTGGGTCGAGGCCTGGAAGTCTGCGGCTTCTGGCAGCAGGTAGCCGATGTCTTGCAGGAAGGCTTTGTAGGCCACCGGGTCATGGGCCTGGCCTGCGTGGGTCTGGTGCCAGGTATCGATCCGCGCCTGGAAGTCGTCGCGTTTGGCGAGTAGGGCTTTGTTCTTCGGGGCCAGGTCATGGATGACCTTGTCGGCACCGGCCCAGAACTGGTCGGCAGTGATGCCGGTACCGGGAATGGCTTCGTTGTTCACGAAGTCGAACAGGACTTTGGCGACCTGCAGGCCACCGACTTGAACGTGTTCAGTCATTGCTTGCCTCACTCTGCGGAGCTTATGCGCTTTTTCAGATTTTCATTATGTAGTGCACGGTTGGGCATACTACATGATGACTTGCGGTTGTGAAAATTAGACTAAATACGTCGTTTAGCGACCCACTTTGGTCGTACGGTCACAGCGGAGAACCGGATGTTCTCAAAAAACTATTAGATTGTTCCAGATAAATATCAAAATGGTACACGATTTGTCTTCGAGCGACCGCGCGTCCACCTTGTAGGAGCGAGCTTGCTCGCGAAAAACCTGAGAGCACCGCAAGTGTCAGTTTTTTCGCGTTATCGTTGACGACCTTCGCGAGCAAGCTCGCTCCTACAGGAATAGCACCGAGGTATTTCGCCATGGACCATCTTGTACTCACTATTATCGCCGCCGACAAACCCGGCCTGGTTGAACGCATCGCGCAGAACATTGCCAGCCATGGTGGTAACTGGCTGGAAAGCCGCATGGCGCACATGGCCGGGCAGTTTGCCGGGATTCTGCGGGTCAGTGTGCCGAGCGAGCAGCGCCAGGCATTGGTGGGATCGTTGGAGGATTTATCCACCCACGGCATTCGCGTGTTGGTGGGTGAGGGCAGCAGCGGCCAGGCATCGGCGTCCAAGCCGATCCTGATGACCCTGGTGGGCAATGATCGCTCGGGCATCGTGCGCGAGATCACCGCGCTGTTGAGCCAGCAGGGTGTCAACCTGGAACGCCTGAGCACCGATGTGCGCCCGGCGCCCATGAGTGGTGATCCGCTGTTCAACGCCGAGGCGTTGTTGCAAGTGCCGGCCACGCTGTCGTTGGAAACCTTGCAAGAGGCTTTGGAAACCTTGGCCGATGACTTGATGGTGGAGTTACGTCAGGAGGAGTAACGATCCACAGGGTTATGCATCGAAATCTTGCATGGGCCTGTGGATAACCTGTAGAGACCCGACGCCAGGCCACGCCCGCCGGGCATCTGCGCAAGTTGAGCAAAAAACGAGCAGTTTCAAGGGCTTGTGCACAAATGGCGGGGATCAGGTTGTGGATAACCTTGGGGTGGAACGCTGCAAGCCACGAATGCTGTGGCTTGCAGAGGTTTGTACGTTATTTGATCAGCGTTTGCGCACGGTCATCCAGGCATCCAGGCTGTACACCACCAGCCCGGCCCAGATAAAGGCGAAGGCGATCAACGTGCTCGGCGCCAGGTGTTCACCGAACAACAGCACGGCTTCGAGCAACACCAGCGTCGGCGCCACGTACTGCAAAAAGCCCAGGGCGGTGTAGGGTAAATGCCGTGCAGCGGCGTTGAAGCACACCAGGGGAATCAGCGTCACCGGGCCTGCGGCCACCAGCCACCAGGCCTCGGAGGTGCTCCAGAACGCCAGTTGCGCGCTGTGGGCGGTCGGGTTGAACAGCAACCAGGCGATGGCAATGGGTACCAGCATCCAGGTTTCCACCACCAGCCCTGGCAGCGCCTTGACCGGCGCCTGCTTACGGATCAAACCGTAGAAACCGAACGTCAGCGCCAGCGCCAGCGACACCCACGGCAGGCTACCAACCTGCCACACCTGCTGCGCCACGCCCGCCGCAGCCAACCCGACAGCCACCCATTGCAAACGGCGCAGGCGCTCGCCGAGGATCAGCATGCCCAGCAGCACATTTACCAGCGGGTTGATGTAGTAACCCAGGCTCGCTTCGAGCATGCGCCCGGTGTTTACCGACCACACATAGGTCAGCCAGTTAGCGGCGATCAACGAACCACTGAGGGCCAGGATCGCCAGGCGCTTGGGGTTGTCGCGCAGCTCGCGAAACCAGCCGGGGTGTTTCCACACCATCAGCAACAGCCCACCGAACAGTGCCGACCACAACACACGGTGCACGATGATCTCGGCGGCAGGCACGCTGGCGATGGCTTTGAAGTAGAGCGGGAACAGACCCCAGATGACATAGGCGCTCAGGCCCAGGATGTACCCCTTGCGAGGGTTGGCGGCTTGCATTGCAGAATCCTTGCTTAGGCAGCTAACAAAGCGCAATTGTAAGGATATTTGTCAGACAATGGGCGCCGCTTTTTGTAGGAGCGCGCTTGCTCGCGAAGATCGTCAACGATAATGCGGCAGGCCTGTCACCCAATGGCGCTCTCGGGTTTTTCGCGAGCAAGCTCGCTCCTACAGGAGAGCGTCGTGTTGTTCAGAAGAGCTTCAGCGGTTCTTCATTGAGCGCCGACAGTTGCTCGCGCAATGCCAGCACCTGGTCGCCCCAATACCGCTCGCTGCCAAACCACGGAAAGCTATGGGGGAATGCGGGGTCGTCCCAGCGTCGCGCCAGCCAGGCACTGTAGTGCATCAGGCGCAGGGCGCGCAGCGGTTCGATCAGCGCCAGTTCGCGCGGGTCGAAGTCGTGGAATTCCTGGTAGCCATCCATCAGCTCCGAGAGCTGGCCGAGGCATTCCTGGCGGTCGCCAGCCAGCATCATCCACAGGTCTTGCACCGCCGGGCCCATGCGGCAGTCGTCCAGGTCGACAATATGGAACATTTCGTCGCGGCACATCATGTTGCCGGGGTGGCAGTCACCGTGCATGCGGATGTTCTTGTGCGGCGTGGCCTTGTAAACCTCTTCCACACGCTTGAGTAGGTCGCGGGCTACGGACTCATAGGCCGGCAACAGGCTTTTGGGAATGAAGTTGCCTTCAAGCAGGGTGGTAAGGGAGTCGTGACCGAAATTCTTCACCCCCAGGGCTTCGCGGTGTTCGAACGGGCGGGTGGAGCCCACCGCGTGCAAACGACCGAGCAGTTGCCCAAGCCGATAAAGCTGATCGAGGTTGCCAGGCTCCGGCGCGCGGCCGCCACGGCGGGGGAACAGGGTGAAGCGGAAACCTGCGTGTTCGAACAGGCTCTCGCCGTTGTGGACCAACGGGGCGACCACCGGTACATCGCACTCGGCCAGTTCGAAGGTGAAGCGGTGTTCTTCCAGGATCGCCTCGTTGGTCCAGCGCTGGGGGCGATAGAACTTGGCGATCAGTGGTTCGGCGTCTTCGATGCCCACTTGGTACACACGGTTTTCGTAGCTGTTGAGCGCCAGAACTCGCGCGTCGCTGAGGAAACCGATGCTTTCGACGGCGTCGAGCACCAGGTCTGGGGTGAGTGTTTCAAACGGGTGGGCCATGCGAACTCCTGCGCGCAGCAGGGCGCCGCGTCCGGCCGGGTATGGTAACAGCATAGATAGGCGGTGGCTGTGCGGACGCCTTCGCAGGCAAGCCAGCTCCCACACTGGCATGTATTTACACATCGAGGTGTGGGAGCTGGCTTGCCTGCGATAGCGGTCTATCAGGCGCCTACGATCCCGCCGTCATCCCGCCGAATCGCCATCACCGAGGAGCGCGGCTTGCCGTTGGGCAGGTGTTCCGGCCAGGTCGAGCCACCGGTTTCACCCGGGTGTTGAATGCCCACGAACAGCGTCTTCTGGTCCGGCGAAAAACTGATCCCCGTCACTTCACACGCCACCGGTCCCACCATGAAACGACGGATTTCACCGGTGCTCGGGTCGGCACACAGCATCTGGTTATTGCCCATGCCCGCAAAGTCGCCGGCGTTGCTGTAGTCGCCATCGGTGAGGATCCACAGGCGCCCGGCTTTGTCGAAGCCCAGGCCGTCGGGGCTGTTGAACATGTTTTGCGGGTTGATGTTGGACGAGCCGCCCTTGGGGTTGCCGGCATGTACGCCGGGGTTGCCGGCCACCACGAACAGGTCCCAAGTGAAGTCCGTGGCACCGTGGTTATCGGCGTCGGCTTTCCAGCGCAGGATCTGGCCGTAGACGTTCTTCTCCCGTGGGTTGGGGCCGCCCACCGGCTGGCCCTCTTCGCCGCGCTTGGCGTTGTTGGTCAGGGTGCAGTAGACCTGGCCGTCGGTGGGGCTGACCACGATCCATTCCGGGCGGTCCATGCGTGTGGCTTTCACCACGCTGGCGGCCAGGCGCGCGTGAATCAGCACCTCGGCCTGGTTGGCGAACCCGCTGCTGGCGTCGATGCCGTTTTTGCCATGGGTGAGTTCAACCCACTGGCCTTTGCCCTTGGGGTGGTCGGCGTTGCCGTCGCCCGCGTCGAAGATCGCCACGTACAAGGTGCCGTGGTCGAGCAGGTCTTTGTTGGCCTTGGGGTTGTTGTGGTTGATCTGGTCGCGGCTGACGAACTTGTAGATGAATTCACCACGCTCATCGTCGCCCATGTACACCACGGCGCGGCCGTCACGGGTTTCGGCGAGGGCTGCGTTCTCGTGCTTGAAGCGGCCCAGGGCCGTGCGCTTGACCGGGGTGGATTGCGGATCGAACGGGTCGATTTCCACCACCCAGCCATGGCGATTGAGTTCGTTGGGGTTCTTGGCCATGTCAAAGCGCGGGTCGTGCTGATGCCAGTTGATGTCCTTGCTGGCGGCCACCACGCCGTAGCGCTTCTGCCCGGCGTCGAAGGTTTGCTGCGGGTTGCTGCTGCCAAAGCAATCGGTGAAGTTTTCTTCGCAGGTCAGGTAAGTGCCCCACGGGGTCTTGCCGTTAGCGCAGTTCTGGAACGTGCCGAGGACTTTTTTGCCGCTCTTGTCGGCGCTGGTTTTCAGCCAATCATGGCCGGCAGCAGGGCCACTCAAGCGGAGCGGTGAATTGCCGTGGATGCGTCGGTTGTAGCGCGAGTCCTGGACGAACTGCCAAGTGTCACCCTGGCGGCGTACTTCGATCACCGACACGCCTTCGCTGGCCAGGGCCTTACGCACGTCTTCGGCCGATTGCGGCGCGCCGCCGTGGGCGTAGAGGTAGCGGTAGTTGGTGTATTCGTTGTTGATCGCCATCAGCGCGCGGTTGTCGTCGCCGGAGAATGGAAACAGGCTCATGCCGTCGTTGTTGTCGCCGAACTGTTGTTCCTGGGCCTTGGCGGTGCCATGGCCGGACGGGTCGAAGGCTGGGGCGTGCTTGTGCAGGGGCTGGCCCCAACTGATCAGCACCGAAGCGCTGTAGCCCGGTGGCAGGGTGATGGTGTCGCTGGTGGCGGCGGCGATGCTGGTGAACCCCAGCAGCGGGCTGGCGGAAGCGGCATTCACCGCCAGGGCGCTACGGCTCAGCAGGTTACCGCCGAGGAACATCGCGGCGCCGCACAAGGCGCCTGCGCCGATAAAGCGACGGCGGGTCAGGCCCACCATCTGTTCAAGGTCGGTGGCTTGGTTTTCTTCTAATAGGCTCATCACAGGCTCCTTAAGGTTTTTGCAGACACCTTAAGCAGCGCTTGTGACCGAATTGTTGCAGCTTGAAGACGCGGGCCCGTTACACCGGGGTGCCGAGCAACACATGGCTGGGTGCGAACTGCACGCGGATCGGCTGGCCCTGCGCTGCGTCGATGGCCTTGAGTGCGACGGGCTGCGCCAGTGCGCACAACACTTGGCCGTTGGGCAGGGCGATACGCACCTCGCTGGGGCCGTCTTCGGCGGCGAGAATGGTCTCGATCACACCGCTCATGCAATTGTGTCCAAGTGTTTCGGTTTGCCCCTCCGCCAATAATTCAAGCCATCCGGCCTTGATCAGCGCGACCACTTCCACACCAGTCTGCAGTTCCAGGCGCAGGGTGCTGTCGTGGGTGATCTGTGCATCCAGATGCAGGCCGCCAGCCAATTGCAGGCGGATCATGTCGTTGTGGCCATGGCTCTCTATGGCGCTGACTTGGCCGTGCAACTGGTTGCGCGCGCTGGTGCGCAGCATCAAGCGGCCCAGCAGGTTGAAGTCGCTGGCCGCTTCGTCCGAGCCAAGGATCTCGGCCTGAAGCAGTTGCAGACGCTGATAAAGGCGCAGCACCCGCTCACCTTCTTGCGTCAGTTTGGCGCCGCCACCGCCCTTGCCGCCGACGCTGCGTTGCACCAGCGGTTTTTGCGCCAGGTTGTTCAACTCGTCAATGGCGTCCCAGGCGGCCTTGTAACTCAACCCGGCACTCTTGGCCGCACGGGTGATGGAACCCTGCTCGGCGATGTGCCCCAGCAAGGCAATACGCTGAGGGCGGCGGATGATGTGTTGGTTGAGAGGGCTGGGCACAGACATGGCAGATACGCTTGGGTGAGATGCGCCGACGTTGCCGCGCTGGCGCGGGGGAGTCAAGTCAGCTGCCGGGCTTGGGCGTACGGGCCAGGCAATAAACGTCCACCTGGCGGGCGCCGGCGTTTATCAACAAGCGCGCCAGGCTGTGGGCCGTGGCGCCGGTGGTGAGGACGTCGTCTACCAGCGCCAGATGTTGCCCGGCAACCTGGATGCCGGGGGCCAGGGCGAAGGCGTTGAGCAGGTTGCGTTTGCGGGTCTTGGCATCGAGGTCTTGCTGCGCCACGGTTTCATGGGGGCGCAGCAGCGCATGTTCATCAACGGGAATATCTAGGGCGTGACTGAGCCAGCGGGCCAGCATCAACGCTTGATTAAAGCCGCGTTCGCGCAGGCGTTTACGCGCCATGGGCACGGGCAGCAGGCAGTCGGGGCGCTCCAGTTCGGCGTTATCGAGGCGATGTTGCAAGTGCTGCCCCAGCAGGCGCGCCAACAGATGCCCCAGCGGCCAACGCGCCTGATGCTTGAAGCGGCTGACCAGGGTATCCACGGGAAAACTGTAGGTCCATGGCGCGACCACTTGGTGAAAGGCCGGAGGCTGTTTTTGGCACTGACCGCAGATCAACCCCTCCATGGGCAAGGGCAGTGCGCAGCGCTCGCATTGTTCCATCAGCCATGGCAACTCTGTTTCGCAGGCGCTGCACACGGCCTCGGCTGATTCGGTGCTCTCATCGCAAATCAGACAGGGCTGTATGCTTTTTGACCAGATGTAAACTTGGTGCTTGTACTCAGGTTGACAGTGCATGAATCTTCCTTAAATATGCCGAGCATCCGTGTCGTGCCTGTGGGTATTGCCCTACCCACAGCGCTTGCCAAAGCATAATCAAGGAATCGCCCATGAGCGCCAGCACCTCTGCCACCCTGCGTCACGATTGGTCTTTAGCTGAAGTCAAAGCCCTGTTCGTGCAGCCCTTCAACGATCTGTTGTTCCAGGCGCAGACCGTGCACCGCGCGCATTTCGACGCCAACCGCGTGCAGGTCTCGACCCTGCTGTCGATCAAGACCGGCGCCTGCCCGGAAGATTGCAAATATTGTCCGCAGTCAGGCCACTACAACACTGGCCTGGAAAAAGAGAAGCTGATGGAGGTGCAGAAGGTCCTCGAGGAGGCCGCTCGCGCCAAGGCCATCGGTTCGACGCGTTTCTGCATGGGCGCGGCGTGGAAACACCCATCGGCCAAAGACATGCCCTACGTGCTGGAAATGGTCAAAGGCGTGAAGGCCATGGGCCTGGAAACCTGCATGACCCTCGGTCGCCTCGACCAGGACCAGACCGAAGCCCTGGCCCAGGCCGGCCTGGACTACTACAACCACAACCTCGACACGTCGCCGGAGTTCTACGGCTCGATCATCACCACCCGCACCTACAGCGAGCGCCTGCAAACCCTGGCGTATGTGCGTGATTCGGGGATGAAGATCTGCTCGGGCGGCATCCTCGGCATGGGCGAATCTCTCGATGACCGCGCCAACTTGCTGATCCAACTGGCCAACCTGCCGGAGCATCCGGAATCGGTACCGATCAACATGCTGGTGAAGGTAGCGGGTACGCCGTTGGAAAACGCCGATGACATCGACCCCTTCGATTTCATCCGCATGTTGGCGGTGGCGCGCATCCTGATGCCGCAGTCCCACGTGCGCCTGTCGGCCGGCCGCGAAGCCATGAACGAGCAAATGCAGGCCCTGGCGTTTTTTGCCGGCGCCAACTCGATCTTCTACGGCGACAAACTGCTGACCACCGCCAACCCCCAGGCTGACAAAGACATGCAACTGTTCGCACGCCTGGGCATCTTGCCCGAAGCCCGTGAAGAGCATGCCGACGAAGTGCACCAGGCGGCGATCGAGCAGGCGTTGGTGGAGCAAAAGAGCAGCGAGCAGTTCTACAACGCTGTGGTGTAACCACCTTTGGAATGCATCCCAGTGTAGGAGCTGGCTTGCCTGCGGTGACGGCGGCACTTTCAGCGTAGAAGTGTCAGAAGGACCGCTATCGCAGGCAAGCCAGCTCCCACATTGGACGCAGTTGAACCTGTTAAATCGAGGCCAGCATGTCTTTCGATCTCGCCGCGCGCCTCGCTGCCCGCCGTGCCGACCATCTTTACCGCCAGCGCCCCTTGCTGCAGAGCCCCCAAGGCCCGCAGGTGGTGGTGGACGGGCAACCGTTGTTGGCCTTCTGCAATAACGATTACCTGGGCCTTGCCAATCACCCGCAAGTGATCGAAGCCTGGCGCGCCGGTGCGTCCCGTTGGGGCGTGGGCGGTGGCGCTTCGCATTTGGTGGTGGGCCACGCCACGCCGCACCATGAACTGGAAGAAGCCCTGGCTGACTTGACCGGTCGCCCGCGTGCCTTGCTGTTCACCACCGGCTACATGGCCAACCTCGGCGCGGTCACGGCGCTGGTGGGGCAGGGCGATACGGTACTGGAAGACCGGCTTAACCACGCGTCCTTGCTGGATGCCGGCTTGCTGTCCGGTGCGCGTTTCAACCGCTACTTGCATAACGACGCGGGCAGCCTGGCCAAGCGCCTGGAGAAAGCCACCGGCAATACCTTGGTGGTCACCGACGGTGTGTTCAGTATGGACGGCGACCTTGCCGACCTGCCCGCGCTGGCCCGTGAAACCCGGGCCAAAGGGGCCTGGCTGATGGTGGATGACGCCCATGGTTTCGGCCCGCTGGGCGCCAATGGCGGCGGTATCGTCGAGCATTTCGGCTTGAGCCAGGACGACGTGCCCGTGCTGGTTGGCACCTTGGGCAAAGCGTTCGGCACTGCCGGGGCCTTTGTGGCCGGCAGTGAGGACTTGATCGAGAGCCTGATCCAATTCGCCCGCCCGTATATCTACACCACCAGCCAGCCACCGGCACTGGCCTGCGCCACCCTCAAAAGCCTGGAGCTGCTGCGCAGCGAACAGTGGCGACGCGAGCACCTCAACGCGCTGATCCGCCAGTTCCGTTGCGGCGCCGAGCAGATAGGCCTGGCGTTGATGGACAGCTTTACGCCGATCCAACCGATCCTGATTGGCGACAGCGCCCGGGCACTGCGCCTGTCGCAGATGCTGCGCGAGCGCGGCCTGATGGTGACCGCCATTCGCCCACCCACCGTGCCCGCCGGCAGTGCCCGTCTGCGGGTGACATTGACGGCAGCCCACAGCGAAGCGCAGGTGCAGCTACTGTTAGAAGGGTTGCAAGCGTGTTTTCGCTTATTAGGCGACTCGGAGTCTGGCCATGCGTAATCGACTGATCCTGCTACCGGGCTGGGGCCTGGGTGTGTCACCGCTGGAGCCGTTGGCCGCTGCGCTGCACGGCCTGAACGAGCACTTGCAGGTACAGATCGAACCCTTGCCGGCGCTTGAGGCCAGCGAACTCGGTGAATGGCTCGACGAACTCGATGCGACGCTGCCGGACAACGCCTGGCTTGGGGGCTGGTCGCTGGGCGGCATGCTCGCGTCGGAGTTGGCGGCGCGCCGTGGCGAGCGGTGCTGCGGTTTGCTGACCCTGGCGAGCAACCCGTGTTTCGTCGCCCATGATGGCTGGCCTCACGGGATGCCTGCCGAAACCTTCGATGCATTTCTGGCCGGCTGTCACGCTGATTCCCAAGTCACGCTCAAGCGTTTTGGCCTGTTGTGTGCCAAGGGGGCCGAGGACCCGCGGGGCTTGTCGCGGTTATTGGTCAGCGGCGCGCCGAATACCTCCCCCAGCGTCTTGATGCCCGGCCTGGAACTGCTGGCCCAACTGGATACGCGGGCGGCCTTGCAGGCTTTTCGCGGCCCACAGTTGCACCTGTTTGCCGGCCTGGATGAGCTGGTGCCTGCCGAAGCCGCCAGCGACCTGCTGGCCTTGCTTCCCGATGTGGAAATCGGCCTGATTGAACAGGCCGGTCACGCGTTTCTTCTGGAAGACCCTCACGGAGTAGCCGGGGCTATCCAGGCTTTTTTGCATGAGTGTGTTGATGACTGACCTATCCCACCCGCCCTTGCCTGGGGGCTTGCCGGACAAGCGCCAGGTCGCGGCCTCGTTCTCCCGTGCGGCGGCCAGTTACGACAGCGTCGCCGAGTTGCAGCGTGCGGTCGGGCATGAACTGCTCGGCCGCTTGCCGCACGGTCTGGTGCCCCAGCGTTGGCTGGACATGGGCTGCGGCACGGGTTACTTCAGCCGCGTATTGGGCGAGCGTTTGCCCGGTAGCCAAGGTGTGGCGCTGGACATTGCCGAGGGCATGCTCAACCACGCGCGTCCGCTGGGTGGCGCCGCGCACTTTATAGCCGGTGATGCAGAACGCTTGCCGCTTGCAGCTGACGGCTTCGAGCTGCTCTTCTCCAGCCTCGCGGTGCAGTGGTGTGCCCATTTTGATGCGGTGCTCAGCGAAGCCCAGCGTGTGCTGCGACCAGGTGGCGTGCTGGCCTTTGCCAGCCTGTGCGTAGGCACCCTGGATGAGTTGCGCGAAAGTTGGCGGGCGGCGGACGGCCTGGTCCACGTCAATCGCTTCCGCACCTTCGAGGCTTATCAGCAACTGTGTGCAGCCAGTGGTTTGCGCGTGATCAGCCTGGAGCGACAGCCCCATGTGTTGCATTACCCGGATGTGCGCAGCCTGACCCATGAGCTCAAGGCATTGGGCGCCCACAACCTCAACCCAGGCCGCCCGGGAGGGTTGACGGGCCGTGCGCGGATTGTCGCGCTGGTAGAGGCCTACGAGCAGTTCCGCCAGGCCCAGGGCCTGCCCGCCACTTACCAAGTGGTGTATGCCGTACTGGAGAAACCGCTATGAGCGCCGCGTACTTCATCACCGGTACAGACACCGATGTTGGCAAGACCACCATCGCCGCCGGCCTGTTGCATGCCGCCAGGCTCGCCGGCAAAAGCACGGCCGCCGGAAAGCCGGTGGCGTCGGGCTGCCAACTGACGGCCAAGGGGTTGCGCAATGCCGATGCGTTGGCGCTGCTGGCCGAGTGTTCCGTGCCGCTCAGTTATGCCGAAGTCAACCCGGTGGCCTTCGAGCCGGCTATCGCGCCGCATCTGGCGGCGCGCGAGGCGGGCGTCGGGCTCACGGTGCAATCGCTGCTCAAACCGATGCAGCAGATCCTGGCACGGGGCGCAGACTTCACTTTGATCGAAGGGGCGGGCGGTTGGCGCGTGCCCTTGGCCGACCAGGCCAACCTGTCGGACCTGGCCATGGCGCTCAAACTGCCGGTGATCCTGGTGGTAGGCGTGCGCCTGGGGTGCATCAGCCACGCGTTGCTCACCGCCGAAGCCATCGCACGGGATGGCTTGCCGCTGGCGGGCTGGGTGGCAAATATCATCGACCCCAAGACCTCCCGTCTGGAAGAAAACCTCGCCACCCTGGCTGAGCGCCTGCCCGCGCCTTGCCTGGGGCGAGTGCCGAAACTCAAACATGCTGGGGCCGCCGCAGTGGCCGAGTACCTGGAGCTGGACCTGCTTGACTGATTTTGGCTATCGCTAAGGCAATATGCCATTAGTGTTTTTGACGGGCCTTTTGCCAGGATGTCTGGTTCAATCGGGCTTCACGATTTTCTCAAAGGCAGGCTTACGCCATGGACATCTCTGGAAGCAGCGCGTTTTATTCGGGCCTGAGCAGCATTCAGACCGGGCAGAACCGTGTCGACCAGGCGGCCGGCAAGATTGCCAGCGCCGCGACCACCCAGCCATCGGCCGCGCAAAGCGACCGTCTGCAAGCCAATGACCGCGCCCAAGCGTCCAACTCGGCAAGCAACATGGTGGAAATGGCCCAGGGCAAGTTTCAAGTCGAGCTGGGGGCGAAAGTCGCCAAGGCTTCGGATGAAATGCTCGGTACCTTGATCGATACCTACGCCTGATCCCGTCCCACCCTGTAGGAGCGAGCTTGCTCGCGAAAAACGCCAACGATAACGCGTACCGCCTGGACTAGCACGGTGTGCTGATGTCCTTCGCGAGCAAGCTCGCCCCTACAAAAAACTTCATCTTTCCTAAAAGTTCTGTGTGGCATCCCGCCGCAGGCCTTAGCGTGCCTGACGCTGACCCGCCTCAAGACAAACGGCATCTGGCCGACGCTTGACAACCCTGGGTCGTAAACGTATGTTTCAAACACCTGTTTGACCGCCATAACAAATCCACGCGGTTGTTCATCCCAGCTACATCAGCAGAGGTTTATCGCTATGCCTGACTACAAGGCCCCCTTGCGTGATATTCGCTTCGTTCGTGACGAACTGCTCGGTTATGAAGCGCACTATCAGAGCCTGCCGGCTTGCCAGGACGCTACCCCGGACATGGTCGACGCCATCCTCGAAGAAGGCGCCAAGTTCTGTGAGCAAGTACTGGCACCCTTGAACCGCGTGGGCGACATCGAAGGGTGTACCTGGAGTGAGTCAGGCGTTAAAACCCCAGCAGGTTTCAAAGAAGCCTACAAACAATTCGTCGAAGGCGGCTGGCCAAGCCTGGCCCACGACGTGGAGCACGGTGGCCAAGGCCTGCCGGAATCCCTGGGCCTGGCTGTGAGCGAAATGGTCGGCGAAGCCAACTGGTCGTGGGGCATGTACCCTGGCCTGTCCCATGGCGCGATGAACACCATTTCCGAGCACGGCACCCCCGAGCAGCAAGACGCTTACCTGACCAAGCTGGTGTCGGGCGAATGGACCGGCACCATGTGCCTGACCGAGCCACACTGCGGCACCGACCTGGGCATGCTGCGCACCAAGGCCGAGCCTCAGGCTGACGGTTCCTACAAAGTCTCCGGTACCAAGATCTTCATCTCGGCCGGCGAACACGACATGGCCGACAACATCGTCCACATCGTACTGGCCCGCCTGCCGGACGCACCGGCTGGCACCAAAGGTATCTCGCTGTTTATCGTGCCCAAGTTCCTGCCCAACGCCGATGGTTCGGTGGGCGAGCGCAACGCGGTCACCTGTGGTTCCCTGGAACACAAGATGGGCATCCACGGCAACGCCACCTGCGTGATGAACTTCGACGCGGCCACCGGTTTCCTGATCGGCCCGGCGAACAAAGGCCTGAACTGCATGTTCACCTTTATGAACACCGCTCGCCTGGGCACCGCGCTGCAAGGCCTGGCCCACGCCGAGATCGGTTTCCAGGGCGGCTTGAAATATGCGCGTGATCGCCTGCAAATGCGCTCCCTGACCGGCCCGAAAGCACCGGACAAAGCCGCTGACCCGATCATCGTGCACCCTGACGTACGCCGCATGCTGCTGACCATGAAAGCCTTCGCCGAAGGTAACCGTGCGATGGTGTACTTCACCGCCAAGCAAGTGGACATCGTCAAGTACGGCACCGACGACGAAGCCAAGAAGCAGGCCGATGCCCTGTTGGCCTTCATGACCCCGATCGCCAAGGCGTTCATGACCGAAGTCGGTTTTGAATCGGCCAACCACGGCGTGCAGATCTACGGTGGCCACGGCTTTATCGCTGAGTGGGGCATGGAGCAGAACGTTCGCGACAGCCGCATTTCGATGCTGTACGAAGGCACCACCGGCATTCAGGCGCTGGACCTGCTCGGCCGTAAAGTGCTGATGACCCAAGGCGAAGCGCTCAAGGGCTTCACCAAGATCGTGCACAAGTTCTGCCAAGCCAACGAAGGCAACGAAGCGGTCAAAGAGTTCGTTGCACCGCTGGCGGCACTGAACAAAGAGTGGGGCGAGTTGACCATGAAGGTCGGCATGGCCGCGATGAAAGACCGTGAAGAAGTCGGCGCCGCTTCGGTGGACTACCTGATGTACTCCGGTTACGCGTGCCTGGCTTACTTCTGGGCCGACATGGCACGCCTGGCCGCCGAGAAACTGGCCGCTGGCACCAGCGAAGAGGCGTTCTACACCGCCAAATTGCAGACTGCGCGCTTCTACTTCCAGCGCATCCTGCCGCGTACCCGCACCCACGTGGCAACCATGCTGTCGGGCGCCAACAACCTGATGGACATGAAAGAAGAAGACTTCGGCCTGGCTTACTAAGCCTTACCGGGCTCTTCTAAAAACCGCCGCCTCCTTCGGGACGCGGCGGTTTTTTTGCACTCCTGTAGGAGCGAGCTTGCTCGCGAAGGTCGCTAACGATAATGCGGGCGGCCTGATTAAACGCGGTGCCGGTGACATTTTCGCGAGCAAGCTCGCTCCTACAGAAGGCGCGCATAAAAAACCGCAGTGATGCACTCAGGGATTGCGGTGAGCTGCCGTTACAGTGATGGCAATGTGATACATGCCCGGTCGGTTGTGCTTAACTGACCGCTTAGAGGCACAGTGCCATTATTTGTTTGCGGGTCGGAGTTTTACCCTTGTCACGCGTGTCCGCTGTACGTTTCAGCCATTTTCTCCCTTCGCTGCTGCTGTTGCTGGCCGGGCTTTCGGCTGCGTACGTCAAGGACCTCAGCGTCTTCTTCACCTCGCTGTTCAACGTGTTGCCCACCCTGGTCCTGTTGCTTGGCGGTGCCTATTGCGCGGTGTATCGACGCCAGCGTGAACTGTTCCTGATGGTCACGGTGTACGTCGCCTATTTCCTGCTGGATACCCAGACCGACTTCTACCGTGACAACGGCCGCGTGCGTGAAGACGCTGCGGTGGTGTTCCACCTGTGTTGCCTGCTGTTGCCCTTGCTGTTCAGCATCTATGCGCTGTGGCAGGAAAAGACCCATCTGTTCCGTGACTTCGTCGCCCGCTGCGCGGTGCTGCTGGCGGTGGGCAGTGTGGCGCTGGCCTTGGAGCAGAGTTTTCCCCAGGCCTTGCTGGGCTGGTTGGCGGAGATTCGCTGGCCGATGCTGCACGGCGCGTGGATGAGCCTGATCCAACTCTCGTACCCGATGTTCCTGATCGGCTTTCTCACTCTGGCCGCCCAATACTGGTACCAGCCGCGCCCGCTGCACGCCGCGCAACTGGTGGGGCTGCTGGGGATGTTCTGGATGTTGCCGCAAACGTTCATCTTGCCGTTCACCCTCAACATCATGTGCAGCCAGGTGATGCTGATGATCGCTGCGGGGGTGGCACACGAGGCGTATCAAATGGCGTTCCGTGATGAACTCACCGGCTTGCCGGGGCGCCGTGCGCTCAACGAGCGCATGCAGCGGCTGGGGCGTAACTATGTGCTGGCGATGAGCGACGTCGATCACTTCAAGCGTTTCAATGACACCCACGGCCACGACGTGGGCGACCAGGTGCTGCGCCTGGTGGCGAGCAAGCTGTCCAAGGTCAGCGGTGGTGGGCGGGCTTACCGTTACGGCGGTGAAGAGTTTGCCGTGGTGTTTGCCGGCAAGACTTTGGATGAGTGCATGCCGCACCTGGAGGAGATCCGCGAGATCATCGCCAGCTACGACATCAAGTTGCGCAACCCGGACCGCCCCCAGGACGACCATCAAGGCCGCCAACGCCGTGCGGGCAGCGGAGCATCCAGTGTGTCGGTGACGGTAAGCATCGGCGTGGCCGAGCGCCAGGCCGAGCAGCGTAGCCCCGACGAGGTGCTCAAGTCCGCCGACCAGGCGTTGTACGCCGCCAAGGGGGCGGGGCGTAATTGTGTGGTCGCGGCCGGGCAAACCCGCCGTGGCGCGGTGCGCATGCAAAGCGCTGCCGGTTGAGTAATGGCGCTGTATTCAGCAGCGCTACAGTGATTGTCCACGGCCATGGCCGGCAGTAGGTTAACCCTATCTGCTGCCGGAGACATTGCCATGCCTGAGTACAAAGCTCCCCTGCGCGACATGCGCTTTCTGATCGACACCGTATTCGATTTCCACGGCCACTATGCGGCCCTGGGCGCCACGGATGCCAGCCCGGACATGGTCAGTGCGATCCTCGAAGAAGGCGCCAGATTCTGTGAAAACGTACTCGCGCCGCTCAATCGCAGCGGCGATGAAGAGGGCTGCCATTTCGATAATGGCGTGGTGACCACGCCCAAAGGCTTCAAGCAAGCCTTTGCCCAGTATGTTGAGGGTGGCTGGCATGGCGTGGCGGCAGACCCGGCCTACGGTGGCCAGGGCCTGCCCCATTCCCTGGGCCTGGTGCTGAGCGAGATGATCGGCTCCAGCAACACCTCCTGGGGCATGTACCCGGGCCTGACCCACGGCGCGATGTCGGCCATCCACGCTCACGGCACCGACGAACAGAAAGCCACCTACCTGAGCAAACTCACCGCCGGCGAATGGACCGGCACCATGTGCCTGACCGAAGCCCACTGCGGCACCGACCTGGGCTTGATCAAGACACGCGCCGTGCCACAGGCGGACGGCAGTTACGCGGTCACCGGCAGCAAGATCTTCATCTCGGCCGGCGAGCACGACATGAGCGCCAATATCATCCACCTGGTGCTGGCCAAGCTGCCGGACGCGCCGGCGGGCACCAAGGGCATCTCATTGTTTATCGTGCCCAAGTTCCATGCCGACTCCGGCGAGCGCAATGCGGTGCACTGCGGCTCCATCGAACACAAGATGGGCATCAAGGCCTCGGCCACCTGCGTGTTGAACTTCGATGGCGCCAAGGGCTTTTTGATTGGCGAGGCGAACAAGGGCCTCAACTGCATGTTCACCATGATGAACCACGCGCGCCTGGGCACCGGCATGCAGGGCCTGTGCAACGGCGAGGCGAGCTTCCAGGGCGCGATCAAGTACGCCAACGACCGTTTGCAGATGCGCTCGCTGACCGGTGCCAAGGCCCCGGAGAAAGCCGCCGACCCGATCATCGTGCACGCCGATGTCCGTCGCATGTTGCTGACCATGAAAGCCTTCAACGAAGGCAACCGCGCCTTGACCTATTTCACCGCGCAACTGCTCGATACCGCGCACCTGGGCAGCGACGCCGGCCAACGCCAGGAAGCCGAGGACCTGTTGGCCTTCCTCACGCCGATCTGCAAAGCCTTCATGACCGAAACCGGCCTGGAGGTGACCAACCACGGCATGCAGGTATTCGGTGGCCATGGCTATATTCGTGAGTGGGGCATGGAGCAACTGGCCCGTGACGCACGTATCGCCCCGATCTATGAAGGCACCAACGGCATCCAGGCTCTGGACCTGCTCGGGCGCAAGGTATTGGGCAGCCAGGGCAAGTTGCTGCGTGGGTTTACCAAAATTGTGCATAAGTTCTGCGCGGCCAATGCCGAGCATGCGCAGCTCAAGGCCCATGTGACGCAGCTCAATGAGCTGAACCAGCAGTGGGGCGAGCTGACCCTGAAGGTCGGCACGGCGGCGATGAAAAACCCTGACGAAGTGGGCGCTGCGGCGATGGATTACCTGATGTACAGCGGTTACATCATCCTTGCCTACTTGTGGTTGCGCATGGCGATCGCGGCGCAAGCCCAGGATGACCCAGGGTTTGTCCAGGCGAAGCTTGCGACCTGCGACTTTTATTTCAAGCGCCTGTTGCCGCGTACGGCCATGCACCGTGCTGCGGTGGAGGCGGGGAGCGAATGCCTGATGAGCTTACCGGCGCAGGCCTTTGCACTGTAGAGGTCACTGATTGCTCGGGGTCAAAATGCGGGAGCGGGCTTGCCCGCGAATGCGCTGGTACAGTCAAAGATGTAGCGACTGACACGCCGCATTCGCGAGCAAGCCCGCTCCCACAATGGTTTGTATGTGACTTATAAATACTTAATGGTCACGAACGGACCCTATGTGTCTTAAAAGTTGTTCGGGTACACTCGACGCCTGTAAAACCGATCCTATCGAATCATTTTTCACGTTCTCACGAGGTTTGCCATGGCTGATTACAAAGCGCCGTTGCGTGATATGCGCTTCGTCCTCAACGAAGTTTTTGAGGTCGCTAATACTTGGGCCCAGTTACCGGCATTGGCAGACAGCGTTGACGCCGAAACTGTCGAGGCGATCCTGGAGGAGGCCGGCAAAGTCACCGCCAAATCCATCGCCCCACTCAGCCGCGGCGGCGATGAGCAAGGCTGCCATTGGGCAGGCGGCGCCGTCACGACGCCCGACGGTTTCCCCCAGGCCTACAGCACCTACGCCGAAGGCGGCTGGGTAGGCGTGGGCGGCGACCCGACCTACGGCGGCATGGGCATGCCCAAGGCGGTGTCGGCGCAGGTTGAAGAAATGATCAACTCGTCGAGCCTGGCCTTCGGCCTGTACCCGATGTTGACCTCCGGCGCCTGTGTCTCCATCAACACCCACGCCAGTGAAGCACTCAAGGCCACCTACCTGCCGAAGATGTATTCCGGTGAGTGGGCCGGTTCCATGTGCCTGACGGAAGCCCATGCCGGTACCGACCTGGGGATGATCCGCACCAAGGCCGAGCCTCAGGCGGACGGTTCCTACAAGGTCAGCGGCACCAAGATCTTCATCACCGGCGGCGAGCACGACCTCACCGACAACATCATCCACTTGGTGCTGGCCAAACTGCCGGACGCACCGGCCGGGCCCAAGGGCATCTCGCTGTTCCTGGTACCGAAGTTTTTGGTGAATGCCGATGGCAGCCTGGGTGCGCGTAACCCGGTGAACTGCGGTTCCATTGAGCACAAGATGGGCATCCAGGCCTCCGCCACCTGTGTGATGAACTTCGACGAAGCCGTGGGCTACTTGGTTGGTGAGCCCAACCGTGGCTTGGCGGCGATGTTCACCATGATGAACTATGAGCGACTGGGTGTTGGCATTCAGGGCTTGGCATCGGGCGAGCGCTCCTATCAGAACGCGATTGAATATGCCCGCGACCGTCTGCAAAGCCGTTCCCCGCTAGGCGCGCAGGCCAAGGACAAGCCGGCAGACCCGATCATCGTGCATCCGGATGTGCGTCGCATGTTGCTGACCATGAAGGCGGCGAACGAAGGCGGCCGGGCGTTCTCCACCTACGTGGCGACGCAGTTGGACATTGCCAAGTTCAGTGACGATGCCCAGGCCCGCGAGCGTGCCGATAACCTGGTGGCGTTGCTGACCCCGGTTGCCAAGGCGTTCCTCACCGACCTGGGCCTGGAAACCACCGTACTCGGCCAGCAGGTGTTTGGTGGCCACGGTTACATCCGCGAGTGGGGCCAGGAGCAACTGGTGCGTGACGTGCGCATCACCCAGATCTACGAAGGCACCAACGGCATTCAGGCCCTGGACCTGATGGGCCGCAAGATCGTCGGTAGCGGCGGTGCGTTCTATACCTTGTTCGCCGATGAGATCCGCCAGTTCATCGCCGCATCGGGCCCTGAGTTGGCCGAGTTCACCACGCCGCTGAGTGCGGCTGTGGATAACCTCGATGAGCTGACGGCCTGGGTGCTGGACCGCGCCAAGAGCAACGCCAATGAAATCGGCGCGGCCTCGGTGGAATACCTGCATGCGTTCGGCTACATGGCCTATGCCTATATGTGGGCGCGCATGGCCAAGGCGGCGTTGGGCAAAGAGGGTGAGGAGGATTTCTACGCCAGCAAACTGGGAACTGCACGCTTCTACTTTGCCCGTCTGTTGCCGCGTATCCACTCGTTGAGTGCGTCGGTAAAAGCCGGTAGCGAATCACTGTTCCTGATGGATGAAGCCCTGTTTTAAGGGCGCGGAGGGCGTGTAAGCATTCTCTTACATGACGTGCTGCTAATCGTCCTCTATCGCCACATTGGATCCACGGCTAATCTACTTCACATGGACGTCGCGCAGGAAGCGCAAAGCAACAACACGGACACGTAGGATTCTGCCAGGACGGCGGAGTGAAATGGATGTCAGGGAAACAGTCTGCAAAGCCCCGCTTCGGCGGGGTTTTCTTTTGCCCGCGAAAAAGTCAGGCGCTTGTCGGCGGAGCATTCATCACGTCTTCCAGCAGGGTGCGCAGCAACGCCACCGTCGCCTGCTGGCGTTGCACATCGCGGCATACCAGCCCGACTTTCAGCGCTACCCTGGGCTCGCTCAAGGGTTTCCACAGCAGCGCCTTGCTGTTGTGTTCGTCCTGGGAGCGCCCAGGCAGCACTGTCGCCAAGCGGGTGTGAGGCAGGCTGTCGAGAATGCCCACCATGGTATTGAGCTCCGCCTGCACTTGCGGGCGCCGCCCGAGGTTGGACAGTTGGCCTTGCCAGATCTGCCGAACCTGAAACTCTTCCCCCAGCAGCAACATCGGTAATTCGGCGGCTTGTTTGAGCGAGACTTTCTTGAACTCGCGC
This sequence comes from Pseudomonas sp. AP42, assembly GCF_001728935.1. Classification (NCBI taxonomy): domain Bacteria; kingdom Pseudomonadati; phylum Pseudomonadota; class Gammaproteobacteria; order Pseudomonadales; family Pseudomonadaceae; genus Pseudomonas; species Pseudomonas sp. AP42. Next base: position 62,794 of record NZ_LYSO01000015.1, on the reverse strand, counting down.
AAGGGGTGGTCTTCAGGAATCACTACCTTCAACTCGTCTTCATACAGCAGCACGCCATGCAGGCCCGGCTGGCGGGGTGGCAGGTAGCTGATGCCAATATCGAGTGAGCCATTGAGCAACCGCCGCTCAATCTCAAGCCCGGTCAGCTCGTAGATCTGCACCACTAGATGGGGCTGGGCTTTGCGCACGCGCTCAAGCATCTGTGGTACCAGGCTGGTGTGCACGGTTTGCAGCACGCCGATGGCCAGGGTGCGCATGGCTTGGCCCTTGAAATTGCGCAGCGCTTCCACGGCTTGCTGCATGCCATCAATCAGCGGCAATGCGTGGTTGTATAAGGTGTGGGCCGCCAGGGTCGGCAACAGGCGCTTGCTGCTGCGTTCGAACAGGCTGACGTCGAGGTTCTGTTCCAGTTGGCGAATCTGTTGCGACAGCGCTGGCTGGGAGATGGACAGACGCTCCGCGGCACGGCCTACGTGGCCTTCCTCATACACCGCGACGAAATAACGCAGTTGCTTGAAATCCATAAGGTTTGCTTATCGAAAAAGCTGGAAAATCGAAATGGCCGCTGGCCCCCGAGGCGCCTAGTCTAGCGCCTATTCGCAGGGCTTACAGGGCCGGATCGGACAATGAACAGCGTTTTTGTTGATAGCGTTTACATAGGCAAGGCAAAAAATCTGAAGGCCTCATTGGCAGGCGGCATCGACCAAGGTCAGGTTGCCAACGGAGGTGAAGTGTGAACTTGTTCCGTCGCTCTGCGCCGAGTCTGGATGACCTGGTTGTGCATGCCCCGCGTGCAGAGGTTTCCAGCCAGTGCCTGATGCCCACTGTGGCGCGCCCGCCCCAAGTATTTGTGCAGGGGCACGGCTCCTGGCTTTCGGACGCTGACGACCGCGCCTATCTGGATTTCAGTCAAGGCGGCGGCGCCAACAGCCTGGGCCACAGTCCCCAGGCCGTGCGCGACGCCATTGCCGAACAGATGCTCACCGTGATCAACCCCGGCCTGGGCTTGCACAACCGCGCGCAACTGGACCTCGTCGACCGTCTGTGCCACCACACCGGCAGCGACCAGGCCTATTTGCTCAACAGCGGTGCCGAAGCCTGTGAAGCGGCCATCAGGTTGGCACGCAAGTGGGGCCAACTGCATCGCGGTGGCGCTTACCACATCATCACCGTAAGCAACGGCTGTCATGGCCGTAGCTTGGGGGCGATGTCGGCGTCGGATGTGGCCTGCGAAAACCGTTTCGAACCGCAGTTGCCAGGTTTCAGCCAGGTGCCGTTCAACGATCTGCCGGCCCTGCATGCAGCGGTGGATGCGCAGACCGTCGCTATCATGCTGGAGCCGATACAAAGCGGCGGCGGTGTCATCCCCGCGACCGAACATTACCTCAAGGGCGTCGAACGCCTGTGTCGTGAGCTGGGGATCCTGCTGATCTTCGACGAAGTGCAAACCGGTGTGGGCCGCTGTGGCAGCTTGCTGGCCGAACAACAATACGGCGTGCGCGCCGACATCATTGCCCTGGGCAAAGGCCTCGGCGGTGGCGTGCCCCTGGCGGCGCTGCTGGCGCGTGGTACTGCCTGTTGCTTCGAACCGGGCGAGTTGGACGGTACGCATCATGGCAATGCGCTGATGGCATCTGCGGGTATCGCGGTACTCGACGCTGTATTGGCGAACGGCTTTCTCGAGCATCTGCGCGAATCCGGCTTGTACCTGGCAGAAGGCCTTGCCCGCCTGGCCTACCGTTACGACCATGGGCCCTTGCGCGGCAACGGGCTGCTTTGGGGCCTGACACTGTTGGACGATTGCGCCGCAGCAGTGGTCAAGGCCGCGCTGCACGAAGGTCTGATTCTCACCGCCTCACAACCTGACTGCCTGCGCTTTACCCCTGCGCTGAACATCAGCAAAACCCACATCGACGAAATGCTGCTGCGGCTTGCCCGCGCCTTTTCTCGGGTGCGCACCGCTCAAGTGCAATGCCGCAAGGGCATCGCCGTTTGACCCCAGTTTCCTGAACCGTCTCGCGGCATACGCGGCGCCTCCAGCCTGATTCTTTTGGCTGGGGGCGTTTTTTTGTCTGGGTAATTTCTGGTGTGAAAACGTTGATTGAGTCTCTCTGGAAACAGTGGTTTTTTAGCGGGCGTCGGCAAGGACTGCCGATGGGGTACGACGTGCTCGACTTTCAATCTATACCACTGGGTGGTATGTTTTTATGAGACTCAAGGAGTTTGTGGAGATACATCATGACCAAAAAGTATAAAAGCGAGGCGTTTGAGTCCATTCACGAGTCAGCCAAAGCGCTTCATGCTGTCGGCGCCATCAGCAAAACCACTCTGCGAGAATATGATGAGGCATGTTTATCCATGCCAGACCAAATCCCTGCCGAACAGATCAAGCAACTACGGGAAAGCAGCCATGTCAGCCAACCTGTATTCGCCCGCTACCTGAACACCAGCGCGTCCACGGTCAAAAAATGGGAGTCGGGAGAGAAACGGCCCAGTGGCATGGCGCTCAAGTTATTGAGCATCGTGCAAAAACATGGGCTGGAGATTCTGGCCTGAGATGGCCCAATGCCAGAATCCACTGAACCCTCACGAACCGCCAATGTCGATTAGCTACACGGCTCACACGAGCCGATTTTCTGGAGCTGACCCATGGACATCATTCGTATCATCATCGCCATTCTGCTGCCGCCATTGGGTGTGTTCCTGCAAGTAGGCTTCGGCGGTGCCTTCTGGCTGAATATCCTGCTGACCCTGTGCGGTTACTTCCCTGGCATCATCCACGCGGTGTACATCATCGCCAAGCGTTGAGGTCCTCAGCCTTTTGCAATGAGCCTTGAGTTGCGCTCATTGCGAAAGGCCAGTTGCTCGATGGTCTGGGTGGCCTGTTCGGCCTCTTCCCGCGCCTGAAGGATGATGCCGTGCTGCTCGGATTTGCTGCATACCGGGTCGGCGTTGCTGGCGTCACCGGTGAGCATGAAGGCCTGGCAACGGCAGCCGCCGAAGTCCTTTTCTTTTTCGTCGCATGAACGGCACGGCTCGGGCATCCAGTCGTAGCCACGAAAGCGATTGAAGCCAAATGAGTCGTACCAGATGTGCTGCATGCTGTGGTCGCGCACATTGGGAAACTGCACCGGCATCTGCCTTGCGCCGTGACAAGGCAGGGCGGTGCCGTCGGGTGTGACGGTCAGGAAGATGCTGCCCCAGCCGTTCATGCAGGCTTTGGGGCGCTCTTCGTAATAGTCCGGTGTCACGAAGATCAGCTTGCACGGGTGGCCTTCGGCTTCCAGCTTGGCGCGGTATTCATTGGTGATGCGTTCGGCGCGCACCAACTGCTCGCGGGTGGGCAGCAAGCCCACGCGATTGAGCTGCGCCCAACCGTAGAACTGGCAGGTGGCGAGCTCGACGAAATCCGCTTCCAGCGCAATGCACAGTTCGATGATGCGGTCGATCTTGTCGATATTGTGCCGATGGGTCACGAAGTTCAGCACCATCGGGTAGCCGTGGGCTTTTACCGCTCGGGCCATTTCCAGTTTTTGCGCGAAGGCTTTTTTCGAGCCGGCCAGCAGGTTGTTTACCTGCTCGTCACTGGCCTGGAAGCTGATCTGGATATGGTCCAGGCCGGCTTTCTTGAAGTCGCTGATTTTTTGCTCGGTGAGGCCAATGCCCGAGGTGATCAGGTTGGTGTAGAAACCCAGCTTGCGCGCCTCACCGATCAGTTCGGCCAGGTCCTGGCGCACCAGCGGCTCACCGCCGGAAAACCCTAGCTGCGCCGCGCCCATTTCACGGGCTTCGCGAAAAACCTTGATCCATTGTTCGGTGCTCAGCTCCTTGCCCTGCTCGGCGAAATCCAGCGGGTTGGAGCAATACGGGCACTGCAACGGGCAGCGATAGGTCAGCTCGGCCAGCAGCCACAGCGGCAGGCCGATGGCGGGCTTCTCAGGCAAGGGTGATCCAGTGCTCAGCACGGGCGACCTCCATGAATTGCTCGATGTCGTCACCCAGCTCCGGCACGCCGGGGAACTGCTTGTCCAGCTCGGCAATAATGGCCGCCACATCGCGCTCGCCGTCGATCAGGCCACCGATCAATGCGGCGCTGTCGTTGAGCTTGATCATGCCTTCGGGGTAGAGCAACACGTGGCCTTTTTGCGCCGGCTCGTATTGGAAGCGGTAGCCCGGGCGCCAGTTCGGGGTGTTGCTGCGATCAAAGCTCATAGGGTGATCCCTTTATGCCATACCCGCTGCTCGGTCACGCTGTGATAGGGCGGGCGTTTGAGTTCGTAGGCCATGCTCATGGCGTCCAGCATGCTCCACAGGATGTCCAGTTTGAACTGGAGAATTTCCAGCATGCGCTCCTGCCCCTCGCGGGTGGTGTAGTGCTGCAGGGTGATCGCCAAGCCGTGTTCCACATCGCGACGGGCCTGGCCCAGGCGTGTGCGGAAGTACTCGTAACCGGCCGGGTCGATCCACGGGTAATGCTGGGGCCAACTGTCGAGGCGCGACTGGTGGATTTGCGGCGCGAACAGCTCGGTCAGCGAGCTGCTGGCGGCTTCTTGCCAACTGGCGCGGCGGGCGAAGTTGACATAGGCGTCCACGGCGAAGCGCACGCCGGGTAGCACCAGCTCTTGAGAGCGCAATTGGTCGGGGTCCAGGCCCACAGCCTGGCCCAGGCGCAGCCAGGCTTCGATACCGCCGTCTTCACCGGGCGCGCCGTCATGGTCGAGCAGGCGCTGAATCCATTCGCGACGGATTTCACGGTCTGGGCAGTTGGCCAGGATCGCCGCGTCTTTCAGCGGGATATTCACCTGATAGTAGAAGCGATTGGCGACCCAGCCCTGGATCTGCTCACGGCTGGCGCGGCCTTCGTACATCGCCACATGGTAGGGGTGATGGATATGGTAGTAGGCGCCCTTGGCGCGCAGGGCCGCTTCGAACTCAGCCCTGCTCAACGGTGTGTCGGTCATTTCGATCGCTCCTACAATTCAATGCTCATGCCGTCGTAAGCCACTTCGACATTGCGCCGCACCAGCTCCGCTCGCTCGGGAGAGTCTTCATCGAGGATCGGGTTAGTGTTGTTGATGTGGATAAGCACTTTGCGCTGCTTGGGCAGTTGCTCCAGCACTTCAAGCATGCCGCCGGGGCCGTTCTGGGCCAGGTGGCCCATCTCACGCCCGGTGCGGGTGCCGACCCCACGGCGCTGCATCTCATCGTCGTCCCACATCGTGCCGTCGACCAGCAGGCAGTCACTGCCGGCCATGATATCCAACAGCGGCGCGTCGACCTTGCCCAGCCCAGGGGCGTAGAACAGTTTGCCGCCGGTGCGCAGGTCTTCGACGATCAGGCCGATGTTGTCACCGGGGTGAGGGTCGAAGCGGTGCGGCGAATAGGGCGGCGCGGCGCTGCGCAACGGCAGCGGGGTGAAGCGCAGGTTGGGGCAGGCCGGGATGGTGAAGCTGGCGTCCAGCTCGATGCGGTTCCAGGCCAGGCCACCATTCCAGTGGGTCAACATGGTGAACAACGGGAAGCCTGTGCTCAGGTCTTCGTGGACCATGTCGGTGCACCACACCTGATGCGGGCAGCCTTCGCGCAGGCTCAGCAGGCCGGTGGTGTGGTCGATCTGACTGTCCATCAGGATGATTGCGCTGATGCCGGTATCGCGCAGGGCGCGGCCCGGTTGCATGGGCGCAAAGCCCTGGAGTTGCGCGCGGATATCCGGCGAGGCATTGCAGAGCACCCAGTTCACGCCGTCGTCGGAGATCGCGATGGACGACTGGGTACGCGCGTGGGCCCGCAGGCTGCCATCACGAAAACCTGCGCAGTTCACGCAGTTGCAGTTCCACTGCGGGAAGCCACCGCCGGCGGCGGAACCTAGAATCTGGACAAACATGATCGCTCCATCAAGCACAGCTCAAAACAAAAACGCCCCGGGCGAACCGAGGCGTTGTATCACTCAGCCAATCAACGGCTGGCGAAGTACATGGTGACTTCGAAACCAATACGCAGATCAGTGTAAGCAGGTTTGGACCAGGTCATATTCTTACTCCTATCAAGGGATGGGACGTTCACTACCAAGTAATACATATAGTCCACCTCCCATTGGAGATGTTCAGATATTGCTGCGCAATGTTACGCAATTTTATTCAAGTTAGCGCTGTCTCGGTGGAGAAAGCCTGTTGCAGGGTTGGCAATGATCACGGCGCTGCTTGCCAGTCGTCGTTGATACGCGGTCCGTTGGCCACGCAGCGCCAGCCGCCTGCTGCGTCATTGAGTTGGTGCGCGGCGTGCTGCACATCCTCGCGTGTGCGCTGTTGAATCAACTGTTGAAGCTGATCCAGATAACCCGACGAATGACCTGCCAGGTGCGCATGCCAGAGCAACTCGGCAGCTTCGTTGATGGGCAGCGTCTGGGCCGAGAACTGCTGCGCGAGGGCCTGGTTACCCAAGTCGGGGCAGCGCTCGATCAACGACGGCAGTTGCCTCAGGAAGGCCTGCAACTGTTCGACGATGCCGTCCAGGGAAGTGCTGGGCGATTGCACCCCAAACAGCAGGCCGGTTTGGCCGTTGATTGGTCGGATGCCGCTGAACACGGCGTAGCCGATTTGCAGTTCGACTCTCAGGCGCTGGTAGAACGGCCCCTGGAGCACATGCGCGAGCAAGCGCCAGTTGGCTTCATCGGCGAGAGATCGCGTCGGTGCTGGGCAAAATAGCAGTAGCGCCGCCTCGCTGGATTCGGTGTTGACTGCGTGCCAGCGCTTTTGTCCGTCAAGGGCCTGAGGTGTGAAAGGCAGAGTTGCCGGTTGCCCAGGCAACCGGGCCGCTGCGGCTTTGATCGCCGCTTCACAGGTGGCGGGCAAGCCTGTGACCAGCCCCTGCCAGCGTGCTGTGGCCCAGGACGCTGTCGTCCCCTGAGGCTCGGGTTGAACACCGGCACAGCAAGCAGGCAACGCCTTGAGCAGTTCCCGGATGGCGATCATCGGCGCGGGAGCGGGCGACGGTTCATCCGAGCCACTCAGGCACCGCGCCAACGCTTCGAGCACCGCCGGCATGGGGTCGTGGAGGCCGTACATCTTCACCTGCCAGTCAGTGGCGATCGTTTCGCAAGACAACTCGACGCCCGCCTGCCGTGCCTGTTCGCACAACGGCCGCAAGAGGCTTTCCAGCCCGGTGGGTACCGCCGAGTCAAACCGCCAGTGCAGGTACAGCGCACCTTCGTCCGTGTCATCCGTCAACGCCTGGCTGAAGGTCAGCGCCGACAGCTCCCGTCGGCCCCGTGAGCGATCCTGGGCAAAGGTACGCAAGCCACGATGGGCGCTGGTTTGGCCGCGAATCAGGCCGGCGCGTTCTTCCTTGGCGGGCGCACGAAGCAAAGGATTGTTAGGCGGCAGTTGCCAAGGGTGCCGGGAGGCGGGCAGGTGCAGTGAATCGAGCATGGCCTTGAGGGCAGCGGCGCCTTGTTCCGATAGGTCGTGGGCGTCGTTGCGCGCCAAGGCCAGGGCGCCTTGGACCTGTTGCTGGCGAGCATTGAGCAAGGCGAATTCTTCGCGTAACGCTGTCCAGTCGCTGTGTGCGAAGAAACTCAGCCAGTCGTGCAGTAACTCTTCGATCTGCGTGGCCGGTTCGCGCTCGCTGCCGAGAGTGAAGTGGATATCCAGCACGGCTTGATCCGCAAACTGGTACAGCACGGACGCCTGCAGCGCGATGGCCAGTCGTTGTGCTTGCAGTTCGGCGAACAGCCCGCCGGGGGCCGAGGCGTTGAGCCAGGTGCAGAGGAACGCCAGCGCTTCCCGAGGCGCGTTACAGGTAATGACTTGATGCAGGTGTTGGTCGGCGACGTGTTGATAGCGGCGTGCCGAGCCTTGCATCAAGGCCGGTGGAGCGGCCTGCGGGTGCAATGGCCCGGGTGTCAGTTGGTCACTGAACTGCTGGGCTATGGCCTGCAGGTCGGCCAGCGATTGTGGACCGGCGAGGCTCAAGGTCATCTGTCCGCTTTGATAAAAGCGTGCGTGGAACCCTCGCAAGGCATGCTGAAAGTCGTCGCTTTCCACCGGCAGGCTGTCGCGGTTGCCGGCATGAAAACCGCGCAGGGGATGATCCGCCGCCAAGCCTTGCAGCAGCGTCACTTGCTGTTGGGCCTTGGCATCCTGGGACCAGGCGATGAACTCCGCCTCCAGCACTTCGCGTTCACGTTGTTGATCGTCGAGGGCCAGGCGCGGGTGAGCCAGCATATCCGCCAAACGCGCCAGCCCGTCTGCAAAAACCGGCACCGGCAGTTCAAAGAAGAACTCGGTGGTGCGCTCACGGGTGCTGGCGTTGACCTGCCCACCGTGGCGCTGCACGTAGGCCATCAGCCCTTCGCCGGCTGGAAAACGCTCTGTACCGAGAAACACCAAGTGCTCAAGAAAATGCGCCAGCCCAGGCCAGGCCAATGGCACGTCATGGCTGCCGGCAGCCACCTGTAAAACGGCGGCGCAGCGCTTCAAGCGTGGCGCATGGCGCAGGCAAACCCGCAGGCCATTGGCGAGGGTCAGGTGAACGGGATGAGGGTGAACCGGCGCAGGCATGGGCACTTCCGAGGCGTGGGAAGTGCCTATGCTAGCAAACCCAATGGGTCAGGGCTTGTGCAGTGCACCGTAGAGTTCGGCGCGACGGTCTTGCAGGTAGTGGTTGGCGGCTCGGGCGTCGAATATCGATTGGCGCTCCAGGGTGCCGACGATCAAGGCTTCATCCAGGCCGGCCTGGGCAATTCGCTGGCCGTCCGGCGCGGCAATGCTGCTTTGCCCGCAGTAGTGAATCTCGCCTTCGTGCCCGCAGTAGTTGGCATAGGCCACGAAACATTGGTTTTCAAAGGCGCGCGCCCGTACGGTGACGTCGGCAACAAAGTCGAACGGCACCATATTGGCGGTGGGCACCAGGATCAGTTCGGCACCGGCCAGGGCCAGGCGCCGGGTGTTTTCCGGAAACTCCAGGTCGTAGCAAATCAGCATGCCCACCTTCCACCCGTTCAATTCCACCACCGGGAAATCATCGGGGCCGGCGCTGAACATCGAGTGATCAAGATCGCCAAACAGGTGGGTCTTACGGTAGTTGCACAGGCGCTTGCCGTGGGCGTCGATCAACTGCACGGCGTTGTAGATCTGGCCGTCCTCGGCCCGCTCCGGGTAGCCATACAGAATCGCCAGCCCGGCACCTTGCGCCAGTTCGGCAATTGCCTGCGCCGACGGCCCATCCTGTGCCTCGGCCAGTGCGCCAACGGCTTCGGCGCCAATGTTATAGCCGCTGAGGAACATCTCTGGCAGCACCAGCACATCGGCGCCGTGTGCCTCGTGGGCCAACCGGTGCAGGCGCTGCAGGTTAGCGGCCACATCCAGCGGCAGTGGCGGGCATTGGTACAAGGCGACACGCATGCTCAACTCCTTATTCTGCCAGGGCGATGGGCCCTATTTCATCGAACACGTCGCCCGGGCCTGGGTTCTGCGGGTGGGTGCTGCCTCCGAAGTGGTTCATGATCCCCCACACCGCGTTGAGCGAGGTTTGTACCGCGCCTTCGACCCAGGCAGGCGTCCACGATACATCATCACCGGCGATGAAGATCCCGCGTTGTTCGGCAGGCATATCCTTTTGCATGAAGTGCGCATACATCCGCTGGTTGTAGCGATAGTGGCCGGGCAAGGCGCCTTTGAAAGCCCCGAGGAAATGCGGATCGGCCTCCCAGGATACGGTGATCGGGTCGCCGATGATGCGCGCCTTGATGTCGACTTTGGGGTAGATCTTCTTCAGTGCATCGAGGGCCAGTTTCACCCGCTTGTCGATAGGCTGGGGCAGCATCTTCAGCGCGTCGCTCATCCACGAGTAGGACAGGCAGATCACCCCCGGCTTGTCGTCGCCGTTATCGAACAGGTAGGTGCCACGGGTCAGGCGGTCGGTGAGGGTCATGCTCATCAGGTCGCGACCGGTTTGTGGGTCTTTGTCTTTCCAGAATGGGCGGTCAACCATCACGAAGGTTTTCGAGGACTGCATGTAGCGAGTACGATCCAGGGCCATCCACATTTTTTGTGAGAACAGGGTTTCATCGCATTCGATCTGGGTGGTCAGCAGCCAGCTTTGGCAGGTGGTCAGCACCGCCGCGTATTCGCGGGTGTCGCCGTAGTTGTCGGTAACGGCGAAACGGCCATCGGCGGCGTGGGCGATGCGCTTCACGCCGGCCCGTGGCGCACCTCTATGCAGCGAGCTCAGGCTGGTACCGGCCGGCCAGTGAGCGCAGCGTTCCGGCACATGGCGCCAGATGCCCATGGGCACTTGGGCCACGCCACCGACGATCAGGTGTTGATGATCATCGCAGTTGGTCATCACCACACGGAAGATTTCCAGCATGGAGTTGGGGAAGTCAGAGTCCCAGCCGCCGGTACCGAAACCGACCTGGCCAAACACCTCGCGGTGGTGGAACGACAATTTGGCGAAGGCTTTGGAGGTGGCGACGAAGTCGTAGAAGGTACGGTCATCCCACAGCGGCACGAGCTTGTTCCACAGCTCCTTGAGCCGCGGCACGTCGCGGTCGCGGATCGCCTGCTGGATATCGCCGAACTGTGAACCGGCTTCCAGAGCGTCGGCCCAGGCATCGGCCACTTCCTGGAACAGAGCAGGCAAGTCGGCGAGTTTTTGCGCGTAGTGAGTCTGGCCTTCCAGATCGATCACAGTGCTGCCGGACGCCGGCGTCAGCGGGTTGGGAAAGGGCTTGGTCTCCAGTCCCAGTTTGTCCACGTAATGGTAGAACGCCGTGGACGACACCGGGAACCGCATGCCGCCCAGCTCGGCGATGATGCCTTCGGCGCCTTCAAAGGCCTGCGAGCGCAAGCGGCCACCCATCTTCGAGGCTTCATACACCACTGGCTTGAGCCCGAGCTTCATCAGCTCGTAGGCCGCAACCAGGCCCGCGATCCCGGCTCCCACAATTGCCACTTCGGCGCCGTGATTAACCGTAGGAATACTGCCCAGCCCGGCGGGGTGTTCGATCCAGTCATCAAAGGCAAACGGGAAATCCGGGCCGAAGATAGTGATGGGTTTCTTGCCGTCGCCCGGGTGGCGATTAGGCTTGCTGAGGGTGCTGGACGGAATGCTCATGGCTGACCTTACTGACGGCTCGGCGGGAGGAGGGCCCGTTGAGTATAGGAAAAGATGGCAGCCAGTTTAGGGAGCGTTGCGCTCGTTAATAAGACGCAATGTGTCGTCGTATTGCATTAGTTTTAGTCAATATGACGAGAATCGCGATCAGATTGGTTGTCCGCGATCCAGTTTGTTACTGAGGATGATCGAGGTGGTGGTTTTCTCCACGCCGTCGACACTGCCGATCTGGTCCAGCAATTGGTCCAGTTGCTCCGGCGAATCGGTGCGCAGCCACGCCACGTAATCGAACTCCCCACTCACCGCGCACAACTGCTGCACTTGCGCCATGGCGCTCAGCCTGCGCAACACCTCTTTGCCTGAGCGTGGTTGCACGGTAATGCCCACATAAGCCTGCAACCCACCATCCGCAACGCGCTGGCCCAGGCGCACGCCGTAACCGGTGATGACCTGGGTTTTCTCCAGGCGTGCCAGACGCGACGTGACGGTGGTACGCGCGATGCCCAACTGCCGAGCGAGCATGGCCACGCTTTCACGGGCGTTGAGCTGCAGGGCGGCGATCAGTTGGCGGTCGATTTCGTCTAGGGCGGGCAAGGGGGAGCTCCAGTGCGAGAGGGCAGTGAGCAGGCATGTTACAGGCTTGGCCCTGCGGAAAAAATCACTCGGCCAGATACGCAAAAGCCGCGCAATGCGCGGCTTTCTTGTGTGGTGGGCCCAGTAGGACTCGAACCTACGACCAAGGGATTATGAGTCCCCTGCTCTAACCAACTGAGCTATAGGCCCTCAGTAGGTCGCGGATTATAACGATGGTTTGTTCACTGTGCCATCCGAAAAATCCTCATGCCGTGTACGAAGGAAGCTGGCGGCAAAAAGCTCCGGCGGCAGGGGCAGGCTGACGATGTAGCCTTGCATCTGTTCACACCCCTCGCTTGCGAGGAATGCTTGTTGCGCCGGGGTTTCCACGCCTTCGGCGATGATGGTGAATTGCATGCTGTGGCCCAGGGCGATGATGGCGCGCACGATGGCTGCATCGTGAGGGTCGTCGGGCAAGCCGCGGACGAAGGATTGGTCGATCTTGAGGAAGTCCAGGGGCAGGCGTTTGAGGTAGCTGAGGGACGAGTAGCCGGTGCCGAAATCGTCGATCGCCAGCTGTACGCCCAGGCGCTTGAGTTGGTGCAATACCGCGAGCGCTTCTTCGGCTTGGCTCATGATGAAGTTTTCGGTGATTTCCAGTTGCAGGCAGCCGGGTTCGAGGCGGTAATCGCGCAGCAGTTGTTCTATACGTGACAGCAGGTTGGGGTGACGCAGTTGCGCGCCTGCGAGGTTGACCGACAGGGGGCCGAAGTCCTCGAAAGCCGCTTGCCAGGCGTGCAGTTGTCGGCAGGCCTGTTCCAGTACCCAGTCGCCGATTTGCAGGATCGTGCCGTTCTCTTCGGCCAGGGCGATAAAGTGCTCGGGCGGGACCTCGCCCAGCGTCGGGTGATGCCAGCGGATCAAGGCTTCGGCGCCGATCAGTTGTTGGGTGATCAGGCTGCGTTTGGGTTGGTAATACAGACTCAACTCTTCACGTTCGATGGCGCGGCGCAGTTCGTGCTCCAGCGCTACGCGTTCATTGGCTTGGGCAGTCAGGTCGCGGGTATAGCGCTCGACCCGGTTACGCCCCTTGGCTTTGGAGCGATACATTGCGGCGTCGGCATTTTTGACCAGGGTCGCCACGTCGGTGCCGTCCTGTGGATACAGGCTGGTGCCGATACTGGCGCTGATAAAGAACTCATGCTCGCCGGCCTGGAAGGGCGGGGTAAAGCAGTCGAGCAATTTGTTCGCCAAGTGCTGGGCGTCGCTGGCCTGTTGCAAACCGGGCAGCAGGATGATGAATTCGTCGCCGCCCAAGCGAGCAACGGTGTCCACGTCCCGCAACTGCTCCTTGAGGCGTACGGCGATGTCTTTGAGCAGCAGGTCGCCGACCGGGTGACCGAGGCTGTCGTTGATGTGTTTGAATCGGTCGAGGTCGAGAAACAGCACCGCGCCCTGCTTGCCACTTTCCTGCTGGCCGTTGAGGGCGGCTTGCAGCCGGTTTTCGAACAGCGTGCGATTGGGCAGGCCGGTCAATGGGTCGTGGTGGGCCTGATAGTCGAGGCGTGCCTGGGCCAGCTTGAGGCTGGAGATGTCGGCGAACACGGCAACGAAGTGCGTGACCAATTGTTCGCGGTTACGCACGGCGCTGATGGTCAGCCAACTCGGATACACCTCGCCGTTCTTGCGGCGGTTGGAGATTTCGCCTTGCCAGTGGCCATGGGTCGTCAACCGGTGCCACATCGCCGCATAGAACGCGCTGTCATGCAGGCCGGAGGCAAGCAGACGCGGGGTATGACCAAGGGCTTCACCCTCGCTATAGCCGGTTATCTCAGTGAAGGCGCGGTTGACGGCGCTGATGTTCTGCCGTGTGTCGGTGATCAAGACGCCTTCGGCGGTGCTTTCGAACACCGTGGCGGCCTGCTGCAGTTTTTCCTGCATTAACTGGCGTTCGGTGATGTCCCGGGCGATGGTCAGCATGCAATCTTCGTCGCCAATCGGCAGCGGGCGGCTGGACACTTCGCACAGGCGAATCTGGCCGTCGGCACGACGGATATGGCAGATGAAATCGCGGACAAAACCGTCGCGCTGCATCAATTCGAGCATGTGCTTGCGTTCGTTGAGGTCGACCCAGATGCCCAGGTCCAGGGCTGATTGGTCGAGTGAAGAGGCGCTGGTGAAGCCGGTCAGGTGGCTGAAACCCTCGTTTACTTCGATCAGCAGGCCGTCGCTCTGGCGGCTCAGCAGCAAGCCATCTGGGGAGGCATGGAAGGCTTTGGCGAACTTTTCTTCGGAGGTTTGCAGTCGCTGTTGGGTTTCCTTGAGCTGGGTGATGTCCCGCACCACCACCACCAAGGCTTCGGTGGTGTCGAGTTGGAACGGCTCGGCTGAGATCAGCCCGGTAAAGGCCTGGCCATTGCTGCGCAGAAAGGGCATTTCCAGGTTGCGGATGCTGGTGGTCTGTACTCGTTGCAGCAAATCCGGGCCGCCCCCTTGAATGCCCCATATATTCAGGTCGGGGGCGGTTTTGCCCACCACCTCGTCGGCGCGCAGGCCAATCTGGTCCTCGAATGCCTTGTTGACCTCCAGCAGGCAGCCATCAGACAACCGGGCAATCACCAGAATGTCGGGGCACTGCTGAAACACCGAGGCAAATTTCTGCTCGGACAGTTGCAGGGCTTCTTCGGTGCGCTTGGCTTCGCTGATGTCGATCATCAGGCCGCGCAGCACCGGCTCATGGCCGTGTTCGATCAGGCTGACAATGTCACGTACCCACAGGCAGCGGCCATCAGCGGTGATGACTCGGTAATCAATACTGTGATCGCGGTTTGCACGGGTTTCCCGATAGCAATAGGCCTCGGCGCGAGTCAGGTCGGCGGGGTGGATGATGTTGCGCCAGAAACCTGGAATCAGCCAATGAGCGCGGGGATAGCCGAGCAGGTCTTCGGCATGGGGTGACACGTAGCTGTAGGTGAAATCGCTGATGCTTGCTTCCCAGGCGATGGCGGACAAGCTCTCCACCAGGCCGCGATAGTGGTACTCGCTGCTTCGCAGTTCTTGCTCAAGGGCGACCCGGCGGGAAATTTCCGAGCTGAGCCGGCGATTGATCCGAATGACGATTGCCAGCACCGTACTCAATAGCAGCACCGCTGGCAGGCCGTACGTGAGCAGGTCAGCCCAGAAGGTGCGGTGATCGGTGAAACTACCGACCCAGTGTTGCTGGATCGCATCAGTTTCGGCTGAGCTGAGGTCGGCGAGGACTTTGTCCAGGATGCCCACCAGGATTTTTTCATCCCGCGGCACGCCCATTGCCAGTTGGTAGCGGTAGGGCGTTTCGCCGCTGACGTACAGGCCGTCGAGCTTGAGTTGGCGCAGGCTCCAGACGCTGGAGGCCAGGTCGCCGACTACGGCATCCACTTCATCGGTGGCCAGGGCTTGCAGCGTCGAACTGACGTTGGGCATCGCCACCAGATTCAGGTCCGGATGGTGGGTACGCAGCAGTTCATGGGGCGCGTAGTTTTCCACCACGGCAATTTTCAGCCCGTACAAATCCTTGAGGCTGCGTGGTTTCGCGCCGCCTTCATGGGCCAGGATGACGATGGGAAAGTCGAGATAGGGGCGTGTGAAGGCCAGGAAATTCTGGCGTTCGGGGGTGGACATGATGCCAGGCAGCAGGTCGAGCTGATTATTGCGGGCTTGTTCAAGCACCGCGGTCCAGTTAACGGGTTCGATCAGTTTGATTCGAACGCCCAGACGGTCCTGGAGTAGGCGTACGTAATCGGCAGCCAGGCCCTGATATCGGCCATTTTCATCACGATATTCAAACGGGGGCCAGGACGCGTCCACGCCGAGGCGCAGCTCCTGATGGTCCGCCAACCAGCTACGCTCATCATCCGTAAGAGTCAACGCGCCAGCCGTTGCGGTCCAGGTCAGCAGCGACAGCAGTATCACGGTCGGCAATCTGGGCATAACGGTCTCGTTATGGCACGGGGAATGTCTCGAGTGTAGACGGGCATTGCGGGGGCGGGGTGATGCGGGGCAGTAAATCTGTGGAAAGCGGTCGGTAGAAAGCAAAACCCCCGGCCTGGGCCGGGGGTTCTGGTATCACTCGTCGAGGAAGGAGCGCAGATGCTCGCTTCGCGTCGGGTGGCGCAACTTGCGCAGCGCCTTGGCTTCGATCTGGCGGATCCGCTCGCGGGTCACGTCAAACTGCTTACCGACTTCCTCAAGGGTGTGGTCGGTATTCATGTCGATGCCGAAACGCATGCGCAGTACCTTGGCTTCACGGGCAGTGAGGCCGGACAGTACGTCGCGAGTCGCTTCTTTCAAGCTCTCAACAGTGGCGACATCGATTGGCGACTGCATGGTCGAGTCTTCGATGAAGTCACCCAGATGGGAGTCTTCGTCATCACCAATCGGCGTTTCCATGGAGATCGGCTCTTTAGCGATCTTCAATACCTTACGGATTTTATCCTCAGGCATTTCCATGCGTTCGCCCAGCTCTTCCGGGGTCGGTTCGCGACCCATTTCCTGCAACATCTGCCGGGAAATACGGTTGAGCTTGTTGATGGTCTCGATCATGTGCACCGGAATACGGATGGTGCGGGCCTGGTCGGCGATCGAGCGAGTGATCGCCTGACGGATCCACCAGGTGGCATAAGTCGAGAACTTGTAGCCGCGACGGTATTCGAACTTGTCCACCGCCTTCATCAAGCCGATGTTGCCTTCCTGGATCAGATCAAGGAATTGCAGGCCACGGTTGGTGTACTTCTTGGCGATGGAGATCACCAGACGCAAGTTCGCTTCAACCATCTCTTTCTTCGCGCGGCGGGCCTTGGCCTCACCGATCGACATGCGACGGTTGATGTCTTTGATTTCCGCAATCGTCAGGCCAGTTTCGGTCTCAAGCGCGGTCAGCTTCTGCTGGCAACGGATGATATCGGGCTGCAGGCGGCCGATGGCTTCGGCGTATTTCGCCTTGCCCTTGGCCAGTGCGTCGCTCCAGCTTTCGTCAACTTCGTTGCCCGGGAACTGGCGCAGGAAATCGGTACGCGGCATGCGCGCATCACGCACACAGAGCTGCATGATCGCACGCTCTTGGGCACGCAGGCGCTCAAGGGCACTGCGAACACGCTCAACCAGGCCTTCGAACTGCTTGGGCACCAGCTTGATCGGCATGAACAGCTCAGCCAGGGCCACCAGCTCGGCAATCGCCTGCTTGTTGCCACGACCGTGCTTTTTCAGGGCCTTGCGGGTGATTTCCATTTGATCGGAAACCGCACCGAAGCGCTGGGCAGCGATAACCGGGTCTGGACCGCTTTCGGCTTCTTCTTCGTCGTCGCTGCTTTCAGCTTCGTCGTCGTCGGTGTCGTCGTCCGCTTTTGCGGCTTTCGCATCAACAGGCGGCGGCACTTCGGCGGCAGGCGGCGCAATGCCGTCGTCCGGGTCGATATAACCGCTCAGGACGTCGGACAGGCGGCCACCTTCGGTGGTGACGCGGGTGTACTCGGAGAGAATGTGGTCAACCGTGCCAGGGAAGTGCGCAATAGCGCCCATCACTTCACGGATGCCCTCTTCGATACGCTTGGCGATTTCGATTTCGCCTTCGCGTGTCAGCAGCTCGACGGTACCCATTTCGCGCATATACATGCGCACCGGGTCTGTCGTGCGGCCGATATCGGTCTCTACTGCAGCCAGCGCGGCAGCAGCTTCCTCAGCGGCGGCCTCGTCGGTATCAGCGTCGGCCAGCATAAGGGAATCCTTATCTGGCGCGACTTCGAATACGTTGATCCCCATGTCGTTAATCATGCGGATGATGTCTTCCACCTGCTCAGGATCTGAAATATCCTCAGGCAGGTGGTCGTTGACCTCCGCGTAAGTCAGGTAACCCTGCTCACGACCAAGAAGTATCAACTCTTTGATACGAGACTGCTGTTGCGCTTTTCCGGACATAACACCCTATCCACTGAAGGTCTTGGCGGGCAAAAAACAAGCCGAGGATTATACCCGAGCTATGACCTCACACGCCAGCTGAGGTCGGGTTTGATGCGTAAACATTCTGTTTTAAGAGGTCGCGCATCTGTTTTGCTATCTGAATTTGCTCTTCAGCCGATAATCCCGGCTGCCTCGCTCTCTTGATAAGTTCATCGAGGGTCTGAGTGTGTTGACCCGCGGATAACCTATTAATGGTGTCTAAAAACTGTTGTTCAAGGTTGTCGCCGTCAATTAGCCACTCCTTTTCCGCCAGTGCCCGCAATAAACGGCCCTGTTCCGTGCCATGCCAGCGAGCCATCAACTGAATTGAGTTTAGCTTAGGGTTTTTCTGCACGGCTTCGATCAGTGCGATAAGCACCTGAGCGTAGGTGTTGCTCTCGTTGGCAAAGTGGTCGGCACTTTCAACCTTGCCGGCCAATTGCGGGTGGTGAATCAGTGTGCGCAGTGCAATCAGTGTGGGGGCTTCCACCGCTACGGGTGTGCGTGGCGCGTAGGCTTCATCGCGATCACCGCGTTTGCCGTTTTTGCTCCAGGGCTTTTTGTCCCACTTCTTGCCGCCGGCGCCCGGCTTCTTCGGCGTCCATTCCTGCTGGGGCGCGAAGGCCTCCTGAGGTTGATGAAAGTCAGCGTAGTCCGGCATGGCGTCGTAATCCATGCCGGGGTCGTAGGCTGGCGGCGCATCCTGCGGGGCGCTGTGCACCAGCTGGCTTACGGCTTCGCCGCTCAAACCGGTGATCTCCAGCAGGCGCTGACGCATCAGTGTGCGCAAGTTGGCGCCCGGGACTTTATCGATCAGGGGCGCCGCGAGGGTGGCCATATGGGCCTTGCCTTCGAGGGAGCGCGGGTCGGCCTCTTCGGTCAGTTGCTGAAAAAAATAATCCGCCAGCGGCTGCGCATGTTGATTGATGCGTGCGCGGAACGCGTCGGTACCTTCCGAACGCACCAGGGTGTCCGGGTCTTCGCCTTCGGGCAGGAACAGGAAGCGAGCGCGACGCCCATCCTGCAGGCTCGACAGCGTGGCTTCGAGCGCGCGCCAGGCGGCGTTGCGGCCAGCCTGGTCGCCGTCGAAGCAAAACAGCACGCTGGGCACGACGCGAAACAGGCGCTTCAAATGTTCTTCGCTGGTGGCGGTGCCGAGGGTGGCGACCGCGTTGCGCAGGCCTTGTTGGGCGAGGGCGATCACGTCCATATAGCCTTCAACCACGATGATCTCGTCGAGGTTGCGGTTGTTCTTGCGCGCTTCGAACAGGCCGTAGAGTTCCTGGCCCTTGTGGAACACCGGGGTCTCCGGAGAGTTCAGGTACTTGGGCTTGTCGTCCCCGAGCACGCGGCCGCCAAAGGCGATGATACGGCCACGGCTGTCGCGTATCGGGAACATCACGCGGTCGCGGAAGCGGTCATAGCGCTTGCCGGTCTCGGCGTTTTCCACCAGCAGGCCGGCATCGATCATGGCCTTTTGCTGGAGGGTGTCGCTGCTCAGGTGCTTATACAGGTTGTCCCAGCCCGGCGGGGCGAAGCCGAGACCAAAATCCCGAGCGATTTCGCCGGTGAGGCCGCGCCCTTTGAGGTAATCGACAGCGGCCTTGCGCTGCGGATGGCTCTTGAGTGCCTGGCGGTAAAAGTCGGCAGCGGCGGTCAGTAGCGGGTACAGCGGCGAATCGGTGGGTTGCCGGGGTTTGTGCGGGCGACCACTTTCTTCGCGGGGCACTTCCATGCCGGCGGCTTTCGCCAGGTCCTCGACAGCCTGGGGGAAGTCCAGGTTGTCGTGGTCCATCAGGAAGCCCAGGGCGTTCCCGCCTGCGCCGCAACCGAAGCAGTAATAAAACTGTTTGTCGGGGCTGACGCTGAACGATGGGGTTTTTTCTTTATGGAACGGGCAGCAGGCGGTGTAGTTTTTGCCGGCTTTTTTCAGCTGTACGCGTGAGCTGACAACATCGACGATGTCGGTGCGGTTCAGAAGGTCGTCAATAAAGCTCTGGGGAATCAGCCCGGCCATGGCGTTCTCGTCATCACTGCGTGTAAATGAGGGCCCGTGACGTGTTCAAGCGCACGTATGGCGTGCTTGATCATCATCGTCTGCATGGGTCATCAGGAAGTGTATCTGCCGAATATTCACTGAGGGTAGTTTCTGATCAGTCTTCGGCATGGAAATGTTGCCCGGGCGTCCGGTCTTGGCCAATGGCGGCCTCGGAAACGCATCAATGGGCACAGCCGACACGGTTGATCGTCTGTTTGAAGAATAGGTGTGCTCGTCAGTAGCCTTGTTAGGCTCGTCAGAAGAGACGTGCACCGCTGGCAAAAGAGCCAGCCCTGACGTGTGAAGCAGTGTCTCGGTCGCGTGTGCGGCGTCGACGGTGAAGCATCAAGCGATATCCGCAAATGCCAACAGCCCGGCTGAGGGCCGGGCTTGGCAGAAGCTTGCTACGAACGTCTGTGTATTAGTACAGACGAACGGCGCGGCGCTGTTCGCGCTGAACTTTCTTAGCGTGACGCTTAACAGCGGCTGCTGCTTTGCGCTTACGCTCAGAAGTTGGCTTCTCATAAAATTCGCGGCTACGAACTTCAGCCAGAACACCGGCTTTTTCGCAGGAGCGCTTGAAACGACGCAGAGCTACGTCGAAGGGTTCGTTCTCTTTTACTTTGACGGCTGGCATCCAGAGCTACCTTCTTTCATTACCGGGAATCAACGTTCTCGTCGCAAAAAATTCGCGGCTGAGGTCGTCGGTTTTTAAGGGTTGCGGATGTTAACCCCTCATTGCCCGGAATGCAAAGCCTCTGATCGAAAACCGCTAGTCGGGAGGGGGAGTGGCGACTATTATGCGCGCCTTCGAATTCAGCCTCTACAAGGCGCAAACCCATGCTAGTACTGGGACTTGAAACCTCCTGCGACGAAACCGGAGTCGCACTATACGACAGTGAACGCGGGCTTTTGGCCGATGCACTGTTCAGTCAGATCGACCTGCATCGCGCCTATGGCGGCGTGGTGCCGGAGCTTGCCAGCCGCGATCACGTCAAGCGCATGCTGCCGCTGATCCGCCAAGTGCTGGATGAGGCCGGCTGTGTGGCAACCGAGATCGATGCCATCGCCTACACGGCAGGGCCCGGATTGGTCGGAGCCCTGCTGGTTGGGGCCTCTTGCGCCCAGGCGCTGGCCTTTGCCTGGGGCATTCCTGCCCTCGGCGTGCACCATATGGAAGGCCATTTATTGGCGCCCATGCTGGAAAAAACACCGCCAGAGTTCCCGTTCGTCGCTTTGTTGGTTTCGGGGGGGCATACGCAGCTGGTTCAGGTGGATGGGATCGGCCAATACACGCTGTTGGGCGAGTCGCTGGACGATGCTGCCGGCGAAGCGTTCGACAAAACCGCGAAGATGATGGGGCTTAATTATCCTGGCGGTCCGGAAATCGCTCGCCTGGCTGAGAACGGCGTTGCCGGTCGCTACACCTTCCCGCGGCCGATGTGTGATCGTCCTGGCTTGATGTTCAGTTTCAGCGGCTTGAAAACCTCTGCCTTGAACACCTGGCAGCAGAGCGTCAGCGCCGGGGACGACGGCCAACAAGCCCGTTGCGACATCGCGCTGGCGTTCCAGCAGGCTGTGGTGGAGACTTTGACCATCAAGTGCAAGCGCGCCCTGAAACAGGCGGGCATGAAGCGGCTGGTGATCGCAGGTGGCGTCAGTGCCAACAAGGCGTTGCGCAGTTCCCTGGAAAAGATGCTCGGCGACATGAATGGCAATGTGTTCTACGCACGCCCTGAGTTCTGCACTGACAACGGTGCGATGATCGCCTACGCCGGTTGCCAGCGTTTGCAGGTCGGGCAGCACGAAAGCCTGGCGATCAGCGTGCAGGCGCGCTGGCCGATGGAGCAATTGCCGCCGTTGTAAGGTTCAAGGGCGCCGGGCCCAGGCGGGGTATTTAAAAATGCCGTTCGCGCCCGGCAAACAGGTCGCGTAGATTGCCGCGGTGGCGCCAGACGATCAGCAATGTCAGTACGCTCATCGGCACCAGTGCTTGCGGTTCCTGCCAGGCCAGCAGCGGCAGGGTCAGCGGCGTAGCAATCAGCGCGGCCAGCGAGCTGGTGCGGGTCAGGTAGAACGTCAGTAGCCAGGCGAGCATGGCCAGTAACGCCGCAGGGGGGTAAATGCCCAGCAGCATGCCGGCCGCCGTGGCGACGCCCTTGCCGCCGCGAAAGCGGAAGTACAACGGGAACAGGTGGCCCAAGACGGCACATAGGCCCACCCAGGCTTGCTGTTGCAAGCTAAGGCCGACGAGGCTGGCGATCAGCACGGGCAGCAGGCCCTTGCACAGGTCGCCCAGCAAGGTCAGGACGGCGAGTTTCTTGCCGGCCAGGCGCAACATATTGGTGGCGCCGGCATTGCCTGAGCCACTCATTCGCGGGTCGGGATTTCCCGTCAAGCGGCTGAGCAAAATGGCGAAGGACAGCGAGCCGAGCAGGTAGGCGAAAATCGCCAGTGACCAAAACATGCTAACTATTCCGGGCGAGGACGCCCTGATTCTAACGGGGCATCGCGCCCTTGTCGTGCTGCGGAGAAAAGTGCTTGGACAGAGTGTTTATCGAAGGCCTGGAAGTCGACACCGTGATCGGGGCTTACGACTGGGAGCGCGGAATCCGGCAATGCCTGCGCCTGGACCTGAGCTTCGCCTGGGATAATCGCCCAGCCGCGGCCGGTGATGACCTGACCCTGGCACTGGATTACGCCAGGGTGTCTGCGCGTATCCAGGCCTTTGCCGAGCAGTCCCAGTACCAGTTGGTGGAAACCTTTGCCGAGCGCCTGGCCGAAGTGCTGATGAGTGAATTCCAGATTCCCTGGCTGCACCTCAAGTTGACCAAGCCCGGCGCGGTACCGGCTGCCAAGGGCGTGGGCGTGGAGATCGAGCGCGGATGTCGTTGACTCAGGTTTACCTCGGGCTTGGCAGCAATATCGAGCGCGAGGCTCGTTTATGCGCCGGCTTGGATGCGTTGGCGGGCTTTTTGACGGATATGCGCTGTTCAGCGGTGTTCGAAAGCCAGCCGGTGGGTATCAAGAGCGGGCCGTTTTTCAATCTGGTGGTGTCGGCTTATACCGACCTGCCGTTGATGGAATTGGATCGCCGCTTGAAATCCATCGAGGCCGACAATGGCCGCTACGCGCCCGACCGCAAAGGCCTGCCGCTGGATATCGATGTGTTGTTGTATGGCGATCTGGTGGGCGATTTTGATGGCTTGGTCCTGCCGCGAGCCGAAATTCTGAAAAACGCCTTTGTGTTGTGGCCGCTGTCGATGATGGCGCCGCAGCGTATGCATCCTGAGGCCGGCAAGACGATGGCCCAGTTGTGGCGAGACGCGCAGATTGATCAGGTGCTGGCACCTGTGGCGTTCGAGTGGCAGGGGCAGCCACTCACGCCGCTAGCTCTTTTGTAGGCGCCGAGCTTGCTCGCGAAAAACCTGAGGGCGCTGCGTCATCGTTGAGGTTCTTCGCGAGCAAGCTCGCTCCTACGGGGGCTTTTGCTGTTCCTTGTAGGCTTTCAATGCGTTTAGTCGTTCGCGCTTGAGCGCCTCGCCCAGTTCGGGGCCTTTGAAGCCTTTTTCCAGCAGTGGCGCTACCGGCACTTCGCGTGCGGCCTTTGCCGCTGCGCGCAAATAATCGGCCTGTGGATAACTGCGTTGCTCAAAACCCTGGCGGCCCCGAGCGTCCATTTCGCAGGCCGCCACGAACTCTTCAAAGCGTTGCGGCCGACGGTACACGTCGAAGCTTTGCAGCAACTCCAGCAATGTCGAGGCCTTGAGCTCCAGCGCACGATGCCCATGGGTATGATATTGCCCCACCAGCAGGGCCAACTCCTGGCAATCCTTCGGCACCTTGAAACGCTCGTTCACCGCTTTGATCAGCTTCAGGCCGCGTTGCTCGTGGGCAATATGCTGCGGCAACTTATCCACAGGCGTCAGGCCTTTGCCCAAATCATGCAGCAGGCAGGCCCAGCGCACGCTCAGCGGTTGCTTGTGCAGGGCGGCCTGCTCCAGCACGCTCAAGGTGTGCACGCCGGTGTCTATTTCCGGGTGATGCGCTGCGGGCTGCGGCACGCCGAACAGCGCGTCCACCTCCGGCATCAAGGTTTTCAGCGCGTCGCAGTCACGCAGTACTTGGATGAATACCTGGGGTTGAGCTTCCATCAGCGCCCGTGAGATTTCCTTCCAGCTGCGCTCGGGGGTAAGGGCCTCCAGCTCGCCGGACTCACTGAGTTGGCGCATTAACGCCAGGGTCTCAGGGGCGACTGTGAAGCCCAGAGGCGCATAGCGCGCGGCGAAGCGTGCAACGCGCAAGACGCGGAGGGGATCTTCGGCGAACGCGGGAGAAACATGCCGCAAAATACGCGCTTTAAGGTCGCGTTGGCCGTGGTAAGGGTCAGTCAGATTACCTTCGTCGTCCTCCGCCATGGCATTGATGGTCAGGTCACGCCGGATCAGGTCTTCTTCCAGCGTAACGTCGGGGCTCGCATGGAATATAAAGCCGCCGTAACCCCGGCCATTCTTGCGTTCGGTGCGAGCGAGGGCGTATTCGTCACCGTTCTTCGGGTCGAGAAATACCGGGAAATCAGCGCCCACCGGTTTATAACCTTTGGCGAGCATCTCTTCGGCCGTCGCGCCAACGACGACGCGGTCTATATCGGTGACCTCGATGCCCAGAAGGCGATCACGTACGGCGCCGCCGACTTTGTAGATTTTCATGAAAAAGCCTCCATTAGCGGCACAGGATAACGCCTGAGCCTGGCCAATGGAGGCTTTGCTGTTTCAGAGATGAACGACGGCCATGTCCAAGCGGCCGTAGTCGTTGTCGTTATGATCGCTGCGCGGTGGCACATGGTGGGTTTTCATCACCTGGTCGCCCTGCAGGGTTTCCAGATGAATATCAAAACCCCAGAGCCGATGCAGGTGCTTGAGTACTTCCTCAGTGGATTCGCCCAAGGGTTTGCGGTCGTGCTGCTGGTGACGCAGGGTCAGCGAACGGTCGCCACGCACGTCGATGCTGTAGATCTGCACGTTAGGCTCGCGGTTACCGAGGTTGTATTGCGCGGCCAGGGTTTCGCGAATGATGCGGTAGCCGGGTTCGTCGTGGATGGCAGGCACCACCAGGTCATCCTTGAGGTCGTCGTCCAGGATGCTGAACAGCTTGAGGTCGCGAATCACCTGGGGCGACAGGTACTGCAGGATAAAACTCTCATCCTTGAAGCTGCTCATCGCGAACTTGATGGTCGATAGCCAGTCGCTGCCGGCGATTTCCGGGAACCAGCTGCGGTCTTCCTCTGTGGGGTGCTCGCACATACGGCGAATATCGCGATACATGGCAAAACCCAGCGCATAGGGGTTGATGCCGTTGTAATACGGGCTATCGAAGCCTGGTTGGAAGACCACGCTGGTGTGGGACGTGAGGAACTCCATCATAAAGCCGTCAGTGACCAGGCCTTCGTCGTACAGGTCGTTCATCAGGGTGTAATGCCAGAAGGTAGCCCAGCCTTCGTTCATCACCTGGGTTTGGCGCTGGGGATAAAAATATTGCGCGATCTTGCGTACGATGCGCACGATTTCACGCTGCCAGGGTTCCAGCAGCGGTGCGTGTTTTTCCAGGAAGTACAGGATGTTTTCCTGCGGTTCGGCGGGGAAGCGTGCATTGTCCTTGTCGCTGTTCTTGTCGGCGCGCTTGGGGATGGTGCGCCACAGGTCGTTGATCTGTTTCTGCAAGTGCTCCTCGCGTTCCTTCTGGCGCAGGCGCTCCTCTTCGGCAGAAATAGGATAGGGGCGCTTATAGCGATCGACCCCGTAATTCATCAGCGCATGGCAGGAGTCCAACAGGTCTTCCACCGCATCGATACCGTGGCGCTCCTCGCACTGCATGATGTATTGCTTGGCGAACACCAGGTAATCGATGATCGAACTGGCATCGGTCCAGGTGCGAAACAGGTAATTGCCCTTGAAGAAACTGTTATGCCCATAGCAGGCATGGGCCACTACCAGCGCCTGCATGCAGATGGTGTTTTCTTCCATCAGGTACGCGATGCACGGGTCGGAGTTGATCACGATCTCGTAGGCCAGGCCCATCTGGCCCCGGGTGTAGGACTTCTCGGTACTGAGGAAGTGTTTCCCGTAGGACCAGTGGTGATAGCCCAGGGGCATGCCCACCGAGGCATAGGCATCCATCATCTGTTCAGCGGTGATGACTTCTATCTGGTTGGGGTAGGTGTCCAGGGCATAACCCGCCGCGATACGGCTGATTTCCCGGTCATAGGCCTGGATCAGTTCAAAGGTCCACTCGGAGCCGGTGGAAATGGGTTGGCGCTTGTTCTCTTTTTTGGCGGTCATGTCACTAACCTGCGCTGGAAGAGTTCACGGAAGACCGGGTAGATATCGCCGGCCGAGACCAGTTGCTGCTGGGCGAACGTATCGGCAAAGGCTTCGCCGATGCGCTCGTATTCGAACCACAGGGCCTGGTGCTCACGGGGGGTGATTTCGACGTAAGTGTAGTACTGCACGAACGGCATGATCTGGTTGATCAAAATATCCCGGCAGATCGGCGAGTCGTCGTTCCAGTTATCGCCGTCGGAGGCTTGGGCGGCGTAGATGTTCCACTCGTTGGCGGGGTAGCGCTCGGCCATGATCTCCTGCATCAGCTTCAGTGCACTGGAAACGATGGTGCCGCCGGTCTCCCGCGAGTAGAAAAACTCCTCTTCGTCCACTTCCCGGGCGCTGGTGTGATGGCGGATGAACACGACGTCGATCTTGTCGTAGTTCCGTTTCAGAAACAGGTACAGCAGGATAAAGAAGCGCTTGGCGATGTCCTTGGTGGCCTGGGTCATGGAGCCGGAAACGTCCATCAGGCAGAACATCACCGCCTTGGAGCTGGGGTTGGGTTGCTTGACCAGCAGGTTGTACTTCAAGTCAAAGGTATCGAGGAACGGCACGCGGTGAATGCGCGCGCTGAGTTTTTCGATTTCGGCCTCAACTTCCTGGATATCGCCGAAGTTGTCCGGCTCTTCGCGCTTCAAACGTGCCAACTCTTCCTTGGCCTGCTTGAGTTTGGCGCGGCTGCTGCCCGACAGGGCGATGCGCCGTGCATGGGCTGAACGCAGGGTACGGATGATATTGATGCGCGAAGGGTTGCCCTCGTTGCTGATGCCTGCGCGTACGGTCTTGAAGGTGTCGGTGCCGGTGAGGTTGCGCTTGACCAGGTTGGGCAGTTCCAGGTCTTCGAACATGAATTCGAGGAATTCTTCCTGGGTGATCTGGAACACGAATTCATCCATGCCTTCGCCAGAGTTGCCGGCCTTGCCCGGGCCTTTGCCACCGCCGCCGCCTTGTGGGCGCTGGATATGTTCGCCGGTGGTGAATTCCTTGTTGCCGGGGTGTACCACGGTCTGTTTGCCGCCGCGACCATGGTGAAGCACCGGTTCATCGATGTCCCTGCCGGGAATGCTGATTTGTTCGCCATGCTCCATGTCGGTGATGGAACGGCGGCTGACGGCCTCTTCTACCGCCTTTTTGATATGGTCACGGTAACGCCGCAGGAAACGCTGACGGTTTACCGTGCTCTTGTTCTTGCCATTGAGGCGTCGGTCGATCACATAGCTCATAGGGAGCCCTCCGGGCAGCTTCACGTTACAAGCTTCAAGCCGCGAGCTGGAAGCTTAGGGACAAGCGGTCAACTGCCAGGCCGGATGCCTGGCAGTACGCGCTTGCCGCTGCCTTACTGTGATTTGCGAACCCGTAGGTACCACTCGGAGAGCAGCCGTACCTGTTTGTCGGTGTAGCCTCGCTCGACCATGCGTGTGACGAAGTCGTTGTGTTTTTGCTGATCCTCCTTGCTGGCTTTGGCGTTGAAGCTGATGACGGGCAGCAGGTCCTCGGTGTTGGAGAACATTTTCTTCTCGATGACCACCCGCAGCTTCTCGTAGCTGAGCCAAGTGGGGTTCTTGCCGTTGTTGTTGGCACGGGCACGCAGTACGAAATTGACGATCTCGTTGCGGAAATCCTTCGGATTGCTGATGCCGGCGGGTTTCTCGATCTTTTCCAGTTCTTCGTTGAGGGCCACGCGGTTGAGGATTTCGCCGGTTTCCGGGTCGCGGTATTCCTGGTCCTGAATCCAGAAGTCGGCGTACAGCACGTAGCGGTCGAAGATGTTCTGGCCGTACTCGCTGTACGACTCCAGGTAAGCGGTCTGGATTTCCTTGCCGATGAACTCGATGTAGCGCGGCGCCAGGTATTCCTTGAGGAAGCGCAGGTAGCGCTCACGGGTTTCGGCTTGGAACTGCTCCTGTTCAATCTGCTGCTCAAGCACATAGAGCAAGTGCACCGGGTTGGCGGCGATCTCGTGAGGGTCGAAGTTGAAAACTTTGGACAGGATCTTGAACGCAAAGCGCGTCGACAGACCGTTCATGCCTTCGTCTACACCGGCTGTGTCACGGTACTCCTGGATCGACTTGGCCTTGGGATCGGTGTCCTTGAGGTTTTCGCCATCGTAGACGCGCATCTTCGAATAGATATTGGAGTTCTCCGGCTCCTTGAGGCGCGACAGCACGGTGAACTGGGCAAGCATCTTCAAGGTGTCGGGCGCGCAATGGGCCTTGGCCAGGGAACTGTTGAACAGCAGTTTGTCGTAGATCTTGATTTCGTCGCTGACCCGCAGGCAGTACGGCACCTTGACGATATAGATCCGGTCGATGAAGGCTTCGTTGTTCTTGTTGTTGCGGAAGGTATGCCATTCCGATTCGTTGGAGTGGGCCAGCAGGATCCCGGTAAACGGAATCGCCCCCAGGCCTTCAGTACTGTTGTAGTTGCCTTCCTGGGTAGCGGTGAGCAGTGGGTGCAGCACCTTGATCGGTGCCTTGAACATCTCCACGAACTCCATCAGGCCCTGGTTGGCCCGGCACAATGCGCCCGAATAGCTGTAGGCATCGGCATCGTTCTGCGGGAATTCTTCCAGTTTGCGGATATCGACCTTACCCACCAGTGCCGAAATGTCCTGGTTGTTTTCATCGCCGGGTTCGGTCTTGGCCACGCCGATCTGGTTGAGGATCGACGGGTAGAGTTTCACCACGCGGAACTGGCTGATATCACCACCGAACTCGGCCAGGCGCTTGGTGGCCCAGGGCGACATGATGGTGTTGAGGTAGCGCCGGGGTATGCCAAAGTCTTCCTCCAGGATTGCGCCATCTTCCGTGGCGTTGAACAGGCCCAGGGGCGACTCGAAGACGGGCGAGCCCTTGATCGCATAGAAGGGCACCTTCTCGATCAATTGCTTGAGCTTTTCCGCCAGGGACGACTTGCCGCCGCCGACCGGGCCGAGCAGATAGAGGATCTGCTTCTTCTCTTCCAGGCCTTGGGCGGCATGGCGGAAGTAGGAAACGATCTGGTCGATGCATTCTTCCATCCCATGGAAGTCTTCAAAGGCCGGATAGCGGCGGATCACCTTGTTGGAAAATATCCGCGACAGGCGCGAATTATTGGCGGTTTCCACCAGTTCTGGCTCGCCAATCGCCAGTAGCAGGCGTTCGGCGGCAGAGGCGTAGGTGCTGCGGTCCTGTTTGCACAGCTCGAGATACTCCTGAAGCGTGAGTTCTTCCTGCTGTGTGGACGCGAAGCGTTGTTGGAAGTGGCTAAAGATACTCATGACGTCGTCACCTCGCTCGATACGTGGAGCCGACGCCGGATCAATCAGTCGATGCTGGCAGTCATTGACGCACGCCAATGGCTGTTTTCCCCCCAGAACACCCTGAAACGCTACCGATGACCCGTACGCCGGTGTACCGGCTCTCCCCTGATTCGGATGGCCTGCGCTTAAGGATAGTTCGGAATCCGGGAGGTCAAGGCGCGATGCGCAATTAGTTTGGCTGCGCCGTTCGTCAGAAACGGCGCAAGCCCAAGCGTCACGCGGGGTAGCGGGGTGTGAAAAAAATTATTGCGAATCGCCTGAAGAAATTTCCGCAGGAAAGGTCGCACGCCACAGCTCAAACCCGCCGTCCAGGCTATAGACGTCGGAGAAACCCTGACTGATCAGATACGCGGCTGCGCTCTGGCTGGAATTGCCGTGGTAGCAGGCGACGATCAGCGGCGCATCGAGGTCAGCGGCGCGGATGAAGTCGGCGATGTTGACGTTGTCCAAATGCTGGGCGCCGGTGATGTGAGCGGCGGCATAAGTAGGCTGGTCGCGGATGTCGACGACTACAGCACCTTGCTCACGCAGGGCCTGGGCTTCTTGGGGAGGGATACGTTTGAATTCGGTCATGGCGGGCTCCTAGGGCTTGGCGGCGGCCGTCTGGGTAATGGAAAGGGGCGATTCGCACTGGCAGTCGAGACGTTCGCCCGTGTCGATGTTCATCAGGGTCATGGCACCGCCCCACACGCAACCGGTGTCGAGGGCGAACACGCCGGGCTCATCGCATTTGCCTTCCAGCGCGGCCCAGTGGCCAAAGATGATCTTTGTGTCACGGGTCTTGCGTTCCTTGTAGGCGAACCAGGGCTTGTAGCCGGGGAGGGCGGTGTCGGCGCCTTCCTTGCTTTTGAGGTCCAGTTTGCCTTCGGCCGTGCAGAAGCGCATCCGTGTGAAGTAGTTGGTGATGACTCGCAGGCGGGCCACGCCCGTGAGGTCGTTGTCCCACTTCACCGGGTCGTTGCCGTACATGCCGTCGAGGTAAGCGGTGTACAGGTTGTCATCGGCCAACGCAGTTTCAACTTCGGCGGCGCATTTGAGGGCCTTTTTCAGTGACCACTGGGGCGGGATACCGGCATGCACCAAGGCCATGTTGCGGCCTTCATCGTAGTGCATGAGTTTTTGCCGGCGCAGCCAGTCGAGCAATTGAGCACGGTCTGGGGCTTCGAGGATTTCCCGCAGGGTGTCGCCTTTTTTGAGGCGTTCGATGTTGTTGCCGGCCGCAAGCAAGTGCAGGTCATGGTTGCCCAGCACGCAGACCAGAGAATCACGCAGGCTATAGAGGTAGCGCAGGGTTTCCAGGGACTGCGGGCCGCGGTTGACCAAGTCGCCTACCAGCCACAGGCGATCATTTGCCGGGTCGAAGGCTACGCGCTCCAGCAGGCGCTTGAGAGGGTCCAGGCAGCCTTGCAGGTCGCCGACCGCGTACGTCGCCATCAGTGCAGGGCTCCTGGTACGGCCAGGCGGAAGGGCTTGATGATTGCATCGAACAGTTGGCCGTCGGTGGCCTTCATCTGATACGAGCCCTGCATGGTGCCGACCTTGGAAGTCATCACCGTGCCGCTGCTATAAGTGTGGCTGGTGCCGGCGTCGATCAATGGCTGTTGGCCGACAACGCCTGCCCCGCGCACTTCCTCAACCTGGCCGTCGCCATCGGTGATGATCCAGTGGCGCGACAGCAGCTTGGCCGGCACCAGCCCGTTGTTCTTCACTGTAATGGTGTAGGCAAAGGCGAAGCGGTTATGTTCGGGTTGCGATTGGTCCGCCAGGAAGCGGGTGACGACGCTGACGTCGATCTGATAGCGAGGATCGGACATGCAAGAGGCCTTAAAAGCGAAGGACAGCAGATGCGGGTCAGTCTAGGCCAAGAGGAGGGCACTAGGCCAGACATGCTGTCTGGGCTCTTGAAACGCGGTTAAACCTGTGGGAGCGGGCTTGCTCCCACATTGGAGGGTGTTGAACCTTATTCCGCTGTTGGCGCTGGCTGGATAGCAAGCTGGTCAGCCAGGCGCACGAACGCGGCCAGGTCCAGTTGCTCGGGGCGCAGGCCGCCGTCGACGCCGGCGGCTTCGATCTCGGAGTTGCTCAGCAGGGCCTTGAGGGTGTTACGCAGGGTCTTGCGGCGTTGGTTAAACGCTTCGCGTACCACACGCTCCAGCAGTTTGTGATCCTTGGCCGGGTGCGGCAACACGGCATGCGGCACCAGGCGCACGATGGCTGAATCGACCTTCGGCGGTGGGTTGAACGCGCCCGGGCCGACGTTGAACAGGTGCTCTACGCGGCAGTGATACTGGACCATGATCGACAAGCGGCCCCAGTCACCACCGCCAGGGCCCGCGGCCAGGCGCTCCACCACTTCCTTTTGCAGCATGAAGTGCATGTCGCGGATGATCCCTGCGTTGTTCAGCAGGTGGAAAATCAGTGGCGTGGAAATGTTGTAGGGCAGGTTGCCGACTACCCGCAGGCTGTTAGGCGCAGCGTTAAGGCTATTGAAGTCGAACTTCAGCGCGTCGCCCTGGTGCAGGTTGAAGTTGGCTTTGCCAGCGAACTGCTGGTTGAGGATCGGGATCAAGTCCTTGTCCAGTTCCACCACGTCCAGTTGCCCACCGCTGGCCAGCAGGCCTTGGGTCAGCGCGCCCTGGCCCGGACCGATTTCCAGCAGGCGGTCTTCAGGCTTGGCATGAATGGAGCGCAGGATGCGATCGATCACGCCAGCGTCGTGCAGGAAGTTTTGCCCGAAGCGCTTGCGCGCCCGGTGTTGGTAATGCTCAGTCATATACGGGTCTCGGCCATCTGATAGGCGGTTTCCAGGGCCACGTGTAGGCTGCCGGTATCGATCTTGCCGCTGCCTGCGAGGTCCAGGGCAGTGCCATGGTCGACGGAGGTGCGGATGATCGGCAGGCCCAGTGTCACGTTGACTGCGGCGCCAAAGCCTTTGTATTTCAGCACAGGCAGCCCCTGGTCGTGGTACATCGCCAGCACTGCGTCGCAGTGCTCCAGATATTTGGGGGTAAACAGAGTGTCTGCAGGCAATGGGCCGCGTAGGTCCATGCCTTCTTGGCGCAGGCGCTCTAATGTCGGTTCAATGATGTCGATTTCTTCATGGCCCAAGTGGCCGCCTTCACCGGCGTGGGGGTTGAGCCCACAGACCAGGATACGCGGTTGGGCAATGCCGAATTTGTGTTGCAGGTCGCTGTGCAGGATGCGCGTGACACGCTCTACACGTTCGGCAGTGATGGCATCGGCGATTTCACGCAGCGGCAAGTGGGTGGTCACCAGGGCCACGCGCAGGCCATGGGTGGCGAGCATCATCACTACTTGGGCGGTATGGGTCAGTTCGGCGAGGAATTCGGTATGGCCGGAAAAGGCAATGCCGGATTCGTTGATCACGCCTTTGTGCACGGGGGCGGTGATCATGCCGGCAAAGTCGCCGTCGATGCAGCCTTGGCCCGCACGGGTCAGCGTCTCTAGCACAAATGCCGCGTTGGCCGTGTTCAACTGCCCGGCCACCACCTTGGCCTGCAGCGGGGTGTCCCACACATACAGGCTACCGGCGGGGGCCGGCAGGTCGGGCCAGTTGCCCGGCGCCACGTCCAGCAGGTTGACGGCCACACCCAGCTGCGCGGCCCGCTCAAGGAGCAGGTCGCGGCTGGTAATAGCAATCAGGGGGTGTGGCTGGGGTTGCGAGGCGAGCAGCAGGCACAGGTCTGGACCAATGCCGGCTGGCTCGCCGGGTGTCACCGCGAAACGCTGGGGTTTCACTGGGGTGCCTGGTCGGTGCCTGTTTGCTCGGCGCCTGGCAGCTTGTTCTCTACATACGCTTCGTCACGGATCTGACGCAGCCAGGTTTGCAGCTCTTCGTCGTATTTGCGGTTACGCAGTACGCTCAGGGCTTGCTGCTCGCGGGCCTGGGTGGTGTTGTCCGTGGCGCGACGGCCAAGCACTTCCAGCACATGCCAGCCGTACTGAGTCTTGAAGGGCTTGGACAATACGCCTTGTGGCGTCTCGGCCATAACCTGCTGGAACTCAGGCACCAGGGCTTTCGGGTCGATCCAGTTCAGGTCGCCACCGTTAAGGGCAGAACCTGGATCTTCCGAGAAGCTTTTGGCCAGGGTGGCGAAGTCTTCACCGCTTTCAATGCGGTCATAGATCTTCTGTGCCAGTTCCTTGGTTTGGGCCTCGGTGCGGATTTCGCTCGGCTTGACCAGGATGTGACGAACATGGACTTCGTCTTTCAACGAAGTTTCGCCGCCGCGGCGTTCCAGCAACTTCAGGATGATGAAACCACCCGGAGTGCGTGCTGGCTGGGTAATGCCGCCGACTTCCATAGCGCTCAATTCGCGATCAAACGGAGGTGGCAATTGAGCGGCTTTACGCCAGCCCATGTCACCGCCTTCAAGGGCGTTGTCGCTGCCGGACTGCGCAATAGCCATCTGGGCAAAGTCTGCACCCGCTTTCAGACGCTCGTAGATCGCCTGGGTTTTAGCGGCGGCAGCATTGAGCTGCTCAGAGTTGGCTGCGTCCGGGGTAGGAATCAGGATATTGGCCAAGTGCAGTTCTTCGGAGAGCTGCATCTTGCCCAGGTCCGAAGCCAGGAAGTTTTTCACTTCCTGCTCGGACACCTGAACCCGCTCGGCCACACGGCGCTGGCGCACACGGCTGATGATCATTTCACGCTTGATCTGGTCACGGGCGTCCTCATAGGACAAACCGTCGTGAGCCAGGGCGGCGCGGAACTGATCAATGCTCATGTTGTTACGCTGAGCAATGGTGCCAACGGCCTGGTTCAGTTCTTCGTCCGAAATACGGATGCCGGAACGGTCGCCAATCTGCAATTGCAGGTTTTCGACGATCAGACGCTCCAGCACCTGGGGTTCCAGGACGCTGCTCGGTGGTACACCACCGCCACGCTTGGCGATGGTTTGCTGAACTTCCTTGACCCGTTGGTCCAGCTGGCTCTGCATGATCACGTCGTTGTCGACGATGGCCGCTACTTTATCCAGCTGTTGAACCGCGGCGTGTGCCGAAACAGTACCCAGGAACAGCGCGCCCAGCACTAGCGGGCGCAAACACTCAGAAAGCTTTGTCTTCACGTTCACGATAACCTTCAATGCCTTTGTCGAGGAAGCTCTCTACCTTGGCGCCGGTCAGGCCGCCGAGTCCTTTAAGGACGATCTGGAAGAAGAGCCCGTGGTCACCCTTTTCGTTCTGAGGGGCGAGCTGCGTGTATTCGTCGTTGGAAACCCAGTAACGGTTGATGACGCGCAGTTTCCAGCAGCAGTTGTCGTACTCGAAACCACCGAAGGCTTCCAGGGTACGGTTGCGGGCATAGTCGTACTGCCAGCGGGTGATCAGGTTCCACTGGGGAATGATCGGCCACATCATCGAGAAGTCGTGTTGTTGGATTTTGTAGTAATCCTTCACGAAATCCTTGTCACCTTCCTGGCCAAAGTCACCGCCGAACTGCCATTTGCCGGTCAGTTGGTTGTAGACAACCTGGTCGTTGCGATAGCGGTAGCCCAGGTTGACGACCTTGTTCGGGTTGTCTTCCGGCTGGTAGTGGAACATTGCGCTGCCGGAGCGAGGACTATGGGTCTCGGTATCCCAGTTGTAGTCGGCTGTGGCGCGCCAGTCGCGGTTGAAGCGGAACTCGTACTCCAGTGCAACAGGAGATACGTTCGAGTGCGCGTCATCACGTGTCTTGGCATCTACGCCCGGCAATTGAACTTCGCGATCCTTGAAGTACACCGCTTGGCCGATGGAAGCGCGTTGACGTTCGAAACCGTTCTCTTCAATCCAGCGGCTGGTAAGGCCAAAGGACAGCTTGTTCTCGTCGCCGATACGGTCGGAACCGCTGAAGCGATTATCCCGGAACAGTGAGGAGTAGCTGAACGAGTTCTCGCTGGTGTCGAAGACAGGGATCTCGGTCTGGTCTTTATTCGGTACGTAGAGGTAGAACGCACGAGGTTCGAGGGTCTGGTTGTAGTCTTTACCGAACCAATTGGTTTTGCGGTCGAAGTACAGGCCGCTGTCGATACTGGCAATAGGCACGGAGCGATCTTGCGAGCTGTTAAACGTCTGGCCGGCCAAGGCCATTTGGTCCTTGCCTTTACCATCGAGATCCAAGTCGTATTTGGTATAGACGTACTTCAACTTCGGCGTGATAAAACCGTAACTCCAGTTCATCGGGTACGAGACTGCGGGCGCAACGTTCAGACGGGTACCGTTTGCACGGGTCAGGCCTGTTACGTTTTCATCCAGGCGACGCTCTCCGATGGTGCCATCAGCATTAAACGGGCCACCGTCCTGGTTGCGAACTCTACCGCTGCGCAGGTCACGATCAAACCTTACTGCTTCTGTCTCATAGGAGAAGTTCAGCCCTGCCGGTTGAAACGGGAGGGTACCGTTAAATGTAATTTGCGGTAGTCGATCATACGGAGTGATCTGGGAAATCGTTGCCAGTTGGTACGACTGCAAGTTCACGGCAGCCTGGTAGCTGTCGCCACGGTAGCTCACGGTACCCTGCTGGTTCAGGAAGTCCTGGCTCTGAACGCCTTCCTGATAGGACTTCAAGTCCTGGAAGTAGAACGGATCACTGATCTTGGTGTAATCGACCAAGGTCGTCAGGCGCGAATCCAGCCCGCCCTTATGCTGCCAGTTGAGCATATAACGGGTTTTTTCGGAGTCGGTCTGCTTGCTTCGCTCGTCATTGTCATCGTTGAGATACGCCCCACCAAACTGCCCTTCACTCGACTTGGTCAGATAGCGGAACTCACCCTCCATCAACATGCCGCGCTTGGTCATGTACTGCGGGTACAACGTGGCATCGTAGTTCGGCGCCAGGTTGAAGTAGTACGGCGTTACCAGCGTAAAGCCAGTTTCCCCACCGGTGCTGAAGCTCGGCGGCAGGAAACCGGATTGGCGACGGTCGTCGATCGGGAAGTAGATGTACGGGGTGTACAGGATCGGGATGTTCTTGACCCGCAACGTCGCGTTGGTCGCCGTACCGAAACCGGTGGCGGGGTTCAACGTGATGTTGTTGCCCTTGAGCTGCCAGGCGTTGCTGTCCGGCTCGCAGGTGGTGTACGTACCGTCCTTGAGACGGATGATCGCGTTCTCTGCACGCTTGGCGTACAGCGCGTTACCGCGGATGCGCGACTTGTGCATCACGTATTCGGCGTTGTCGATCTGGGCGGCGCCGGTGTCGAGCTGGACCTGGGCATGGTCGCCCACGATCAGGGCGCCGTTGTCGCGCAGGCGCACTTTGCCGTTCAGTTCGCCACGGTTCTCAGCCTGGTACAGGCTGGCTTCGTCCGCTTCCAGTTGCATGCTGCCTTGGCGCATGACCACGTCACCGGCCAGGGTAGCGACCTGCTGCTCCTGCTCGTAACGCGAGGCCTTGGCGCCGATGAAGGTCGGTGCATCGCTCTTGTTCGTCTTGTCGTTCATGCCAGGACGAGTCGGCTCGATGTACGCGCCGCCGCAGTAAGGGCCGGTTTCGGCCAACTGTGCTGCGGTCAGCTTGTCGCGAGGTACCCAGTCCAGGTGGCTGTAGTCGGCACTGCGCGAACGCAGGCCACGGCCCTTGGACTCGGTGACCAGCATGGTCTTGGGCTCGGCGTCGACGCTGCCGCCAGCTTTGCCTTGCGGCGTGCTGTTGGCCGAGCTGACGGCAGCGCCGTCATGCACCGGGCGCGGTGGCAATGGGGCGGCGGCCGTCTTCGGCGCGCAATCCCAGGCACCCGAAGCAGAGACTGAGCAGTCATACTGTTCCGCGGCGACCACGAATGAGGTGGCGAAAGGTTGCAAGGCCAGCAGACTGCCGGTTACCAGCAACGGAAATTTTCTACGAAACGCGGGGGATTTCAATGCCATCTTATTAGTCCGGGCTTCCTGCGTGCCATCTGCCCGCGGTTTGGGCCGCACGCCTCTCGATGGTCTGAAAAAGATGCGTGATAATAAAGCATGCCCCGCTTGACGGCTAGCGCCGTCGGAGACCCTTGTAATGCCCGAGCAAGATCTACGTTTACAACAGCTGGAAGTCTGGCTGGATGAGCAGTTGCCGATCCTCTTCAACGCTCAGGACTGGGGCCCCGTGCCCCCGGCCACATTGACCGCGGCCAGCAGCGACGCGAGTTTCAGGCGTTACTTCCGATGGGAGGGCGGTGCCCATACGTTCGTCGTCATGGACGCGCCACCCCCCCAGGAAAACTGCAAACCTTTCGTCGATATCGCGCATTTGCTCGCGAAATCGGGAATAAATGTGCCAAAAATTTATGCAGAAGATTTGCCCCGAGGCTTTCTTTTGCTCAATGACCTGGGCACAAAAACCTATCTGGACGTGATTGACGGTGAAAACGCCGACCAATTATTTGCCGATGCCATCGACGCGCTGCTGGCTTTTCAGCAATTGCCGATGGATGCACCTTTGCCCAGCTATGACGTGGCTTTATTGCGTCGCGAGCTGGAATTGTTCCCGGAATGGTACGTGCGTCGTCACCTGGGCATCGACCTCGATGCTGAGCAACAGGCCCTTTGGCAACGCGCCAGCCAGCAGTTGATCGACAGCGCCCTGGCCCAGCCCAAGGTGCTGGTGCACCGCGACTACATGCCGCGCAACCTGATGATCAGTGAGCCGAGCCCTGGCGTGCTGGATTTCCAGGACGCGGTCTACGGGCCGGTGACCTACGACATTACCTGCCTGTTCAAGGACGCCTTCCTCAGTTGGCCCCAGGCCCGCGTGCGCGAATGGCAGCGTGGCTATTGGCAGCGCGCCGGGCAGTTGGGGATTCCCGTGCAGGACGACTTTGAAGAGTTTTTGCGTGCCAGCGACCTGATGGGCGTGCAGCGTCACCTCAAGGTCATCGGCATCTTTTCGCGTATCTGCCATCGCGACGGCAAGCCACGCTACCTGGCCGACGTGCCGCGTTTCTTTGCTTATATAGAAGCGGTGCTGGCCGACCGACCTGAGTTGAGTGACCTGGGCGAGTTACTCGCCAGCCTGCGCGAACCTGTCGAGGCCAGCGTATGAAGGCGATGATCCTGGCGGCGGGAAAGGGCGAACGCATGCGTCCGCTCACCCTGCATACGCCCAAGCCGCTGGTGCAAGCCGGCGGCAAGCGGCTGATCGAGTATCACCTTGAAGCCTTGGCGAAGGCCGGCTTTACCGAGATCGTGATCAACCACGCATGGCTTGGTCAGCAGATTGAAAACTACTTGGGCGACGGCGCCCAGTTTGGTCTGCGCATCCGCTACTCGCCAGAGGGTGAACCGCTGGAAACGGGGGGCGGGATATTCCAGGCGTTGCCGCTGCTGGGTGACGAACCGTTTCTGGTGGTCAATGGCGATATCTGGACGGACTACGATTTCACCCAGCTCAAGCAGCCGATCCGGGGCCTGGCGCACTTGGTGATGGTCGACAACCCTGCGCACCACCCGTCGGGCGGGGATTTCTATCTGGATCACGGCGTGCTTCATGATGCCGCGCCCGGTGCCGATAACCTGACCTTCAGTGGCATTTCAGTGCTCGACCCTAAAGTGTTCGCGGGTTGCAGCGCCGGTGCCTTCAAACTGGCCCCGCTGTTGCGCGAGGCCATGGCCAAAGGTTTGGTAACGGGGGAGCACATGGCAGGACGCTGGGTGGATGTAGGGACACTGGAGCGACTGGCCCAGGTCGAAACCTTGCTGACAGCGGGGCAGTAGGATGTTGTGGCCAGGGACGCTGATCGGCGCCGGGGCTGGCTTTGCCATTGCCAGTATTCCGGGGGCTTTGTTGGGGGCATTGCTGGGGCAGGCGCTGGACCGCCGCCTGCAATTGCACAGTTGGGCGCAACTGCGTGAACGCCTGGGTGGGCGCCCGGCCTTGCGCAACGATGAACTGTTGTTTGTGCTGCTGGGGCGCTTGGCCAAGAGTAATGGCCGGGTAGTCGATGGGCATATCCAGCAAGCGCGCCAGGAAATGCGCGCACTGGACATGACTGAGCCGGCCCAGCGCCGCGCGATCAGCGCCTTCAACCGTGGCAAGTCCGGCAGCGACCGGGTGCGCAGTTACCTGCGGGTGCTCAAAACGCAGCCCCATGCGGCGGAAGGCGTGCTGCGCGCCTGTTGGCGCATGGCGTGGGCGGACGGTCGGACGGATGCTGCCGAGCGCGACCTGATCGACCAGTGGGGCAAGTGGCTGGGCTGGACGCCGCAACAGCTACAGGCATTGGCGAGCGATTACGCACCGGAGCGCAAGCCACTGGCCAATCGTGGCGGTGCCTATCAGGAGGCATTGCGTATTTTGGGGGTGACGGCAACCACTGAGCCTTCGGTGATCAAGCGCGCCTACCGCCGCCTGCTCAGCCGCCACCATCCGGACAAGATCGCCGGCACGGGTGCCAGCCCCGCGCAAGTGCGTGAGGCGACCGAGCGAACCCGTGAATTGCATAACGCCTATGCGTTGATTCGTGAGCGTCGGGATTTTCGCTGAGGCCATCGCCACTCAACTCCATGTTGTAGGAGCGAGCTTGCTCGCGAAAAACTCCCAGGCGCCGCGTTTATTCAGGAAGCACGCACTATCGTTGACGTTTTTCGCGAGCAAGCTCGCTCCTACAGAAGGCAATGTTGCCCTCGATAGCGGAGTGTCAGTCTGCGCCGCCCTGCGGGCTCAACCACCCGCGAACCCTGCGGTACAACTGCTCTTGCTGCGCCGCGCTATTACCGGGCAACGCCGTGAGCGACACCTGCTTATAGCCGTCATTCTTCGAGCGCTTGGCTGCCTGAAGTCGTTCCTGAGCGTTTTTGCGATCCTGAGCGCCCTCTTGATAGAACACATCCGCCGTGGGCACCTTCAAGGCCGGCGCCAGTTGTTGCAGGTCCGGTTGGCGAGCCGCAGGCGTCTTGCCGGCTACCATCACCAACCTCTGCACTTGAGAAGGTTGTTTCTCGCTCAGGTAGCGTGCCGCCCACCAGGCGCCGGTGCCATGGCCGAGCAACACCACGCTGCGGGCGTTTTGGGTCTGGGCGAAGGCGACGGCGGCGTCGATACGGTCGAAGATGCGCTTGGCGTCGGTCTTGTCCTGCTCATCCGCCCCTGGCACCACCGCCGGGTCAGTGCCTTCGGCCTCGGCACTGGCGGCCTGTTCGACCGGCTTGGCTGCGGTGCTGCCTTCCTTGCTGCTGGTATCGACCGCCGCTGTCGGCGGTTCGATGAGCCGTGGCGGCAG
Source organism: Pseudomonas sp. AP42 (assembly GCF_001728935.1). Taxonomy (NCBI): domain Bacteria; kingdom Pseudomonadati; phylum Pseudomonadota; class Gammaproteobacteria; order Pseudomonadales; family Pseudomonadaceae; genus Pseudomonas; species Pseudomonas sp. AP42. Next base: position 22,207 of record NZ_LYSO01000015.1, on the reverse strand, counting down.
GGTGTCTACATTGACGTCAGGCAATGACAGGCTGAGGGTGCCCCAGGCGGCGTCCGGCAACTTGCGCCGCAGAGGCGCGATGGCCTGCGGCCAGTCCGCGTTCTCCCCGGCACCTGGTATGAGGATCACCACACCCTCGGCTTCGGCGCTGTTGGCAGGTTTCCACAGCGCCAGGAACGAATCGCTACCCGCCTGCAATTGCTGTTGCTCCTGCTGCGGCACCTGGCGTTCGAGTGCATTGGCTTCTTGCTGGCTACGCTCGGGTAAGGGCTGGCGTTCAGCCGGCTTTTCGATGGCAGGCGAGGGCGCATCCTCGGCCTGGACAGGCAGTGCGCTGGTAAACAGAAGTGACAGGCACCATGCTGGCAGTGCCGAACGGTGAAGAAAAAGCATCGTTGATTCCCGGCCAGAAGTGATTCCAGCAGCCTAATGGGTTGGTCGGTATTTGTCAGGGGTATGAGGCGCGGTTCTCGTTACCAACAGGCTATCGGCGGTTTGTACGCCGCCTTGATGGGTGCGGCGCGACCATTCAACCAATGAATGGCAGACAACACGCCAGGGGCGGCTATTCTTGTGCCAGCCCATCATTCATAAGAGGCCGCGCACATGAGTACTTCCTCATTCAAGATCGCCCACAAACTGCTGACTGGCGCAGGTGCCATCGAACAACTGGCTGCCGAACTCACGCGCCTGGATGTGGATAACCCGCTGATCGTCACCGACGCCGCGTTGGTCCAGTCCGGCACCGTGGCGCTGGCCCTGGAGCACCTGGGCGATCGAGCCTACGAAATTTTCGACCGCGTGCTGCCCGACCCGGAAATTGCCATCGTCGAAGACTGCATGCGTGCTTACCGCGAAGGCGGGCATGACGGCCTGATCGGTGTGGGTGGCGGTAGTGCCATCGACATCGCCAAGAGCGTGGCGGCCTATGCCGGTTATCACGGCGCGCTGGCGGACCTGTTCGGCGTTGATCAGGTGCCGCGCAAAGGCCCGCCGTTGATCGCCATCCCCACCACGGCCGGCACCGGCTCGGAGGTGACCAATGTAGCGATACTGTCCGACAAGGCGGCACAGCTGAAAAAAGGCATCGTCAGCGATTACTTGCTGCCGGATGTCGCGCTGATCAGCCCGCAAATGACCTTGACCTGCCCACGCGGTGTCACGGCCGCCAGTGGCGTGGACGCCTTGGTGCATGCCATCGAATCCTACCTGTCGCTGAATGCTTCGCCGATTACCGACGCCTTGGCCATCGGTGCGATCAAATTGATTGCCAGCGCGTTGCCCAAGGCTTACGCCAACCCGGCGAACCTGCAGGCCCGTGACGACATGGCCACCGCCAGCCTGATGGCCGGCATGGCCTTTGGCAACGCGGGCGTCGGTGCCGTGCATGCGCTGGCGTACCCGTTGGGTGGGCGCTTCAACATTGCCCATGGCGTAAGCAACGCGCTGTTGTTGCCGTATGTGATGCACTGGAACAAGTTGGCCTGCGTCGAGCGCATGCAGGACATTGCCCAGGCCATGGGCGTCAATATCGCCGGGCTGAGCGTGAATGACGCTGCCGACCAGGCGGTAGAGGCGATGACACGACTGTGTGCGGCAGTGGAGATCCCGTCCGGCCTGCGCAGTTTCGGCGTGCCCGAGGACGCCATCCCGGCCATGGCCAGTGAAGCCGCAGGTATTGAGCGCTTGATGCGCAACAACCCGCGCAGGCTCAGTGCCGCCGATATCGAAAAAATCTACCGGGCAGCTTACTAACCGTTGAGATAGGTCACGGTGCGCGCAGCAAAGCATGAGGTATACAATGCGCGCCATCGTGATTTAGCTCAAAAAAGGTGCGTCATGCAGCCCTTCGTCATTGCTCCATCGATTCTCTCTGCCGACTTCGCCCGCCTGGGTGAGGAAGTGGACAAGGTGTTGGCCGCCGGTGCCGACTTCGTGCACTTCGATGTCATGGACAACCACTACGTACCCAACCTGACCATCGGCCCGATGGTGTGCGCCGCATTGCGCAAGTACGGCATCACTGCGCCGATTGATGCGCACCTGATGGTCAGCCCCGTGGACCGTATCGTCGGTGACTTCATCGAGGCGGGTGCGACTTACATCACCTTCCACCCGGAAGCCACATTGCACGTTGACCGCACCTTGCAACTGATCCGCGAAGGCGGCTGCAAGGCAGGCCTGGTATTCAACCCGGCCACGCCGCTGAGCGTGCTTGAGTACGTGATGGACAAGGTCGACATGGTCTTGCTGATGAGCGTCAACCCCGGTTTCGGCGGGCAGAAGTTTATCCCTGGCACCTTGAACAAGCTGCGTGAGGCCCGTGCGCTGATCGATGCGTCGGGGCGTGACATCCGCCTGGAGATCGACGGCGGGGTCAACGTCAACAATATCCGTGAGATCGCCGCAGCGGGTGCCGATACTTTCGTGGCCGGCTCGGCGATCTTCAACGCCCCGGACTACCAGGCCGTCATCGACAAGATGCGTGCCGAACTGGCGCTGGCGCGTCCATGAGCGGTTTTGAGCAGTTGTTCCCCGGCAAATTGCCACGGCTGGTGATGTTCGATCTGGACGGTACCTTGATCGACTCGGTACCCGACCTGGCGGCCGCGGTGGACCAGATGCTGCTCAAACTGGGGCGCAAGCCGGCGGGGATCGAGTCGGTACGCGAATGGGTCGGCAATGGCGCGCCGATGTTGGTGCGCCGGGCCTTGGCCAACGACATCGATGCCACGGGCGTGGATGAGGTTGAGGCGGAACATGCCTTGGAGCTGTTCAATGCCGCTTATGAAAGCAGCCACGAACTGACCGTGGTTTACCCCGGTGTGCGCGACACCCTCAAGTGGTTGAGCAAGCAGGGCGTGGAAATGGCCCTGATCACCAACAAGCCGGAGCGCTTCGTTGCGCCGTTGTTGGACCAGATGAAAATCGGTCGCTACTTCCGCTGGATCATCGGCGGCGATACCTTGCCGCAGAAAAAGCCCGACCCGGCGGCCCTGTTTTTCGTGATGAAAATGGCCAATATCCCGGCGTCTCAATCGCTGTTTGTCGGCGATTCGCGCAGTGATGTGCTGGCGGCGAAAGCGGCGGGCGTGCAGTGCGTGGCCTTGAGTTATGGTTACAACCATGGCCGGCCGATTGCGGAAGAGTCCCCCGCGCTGGTCATTGATGACCTGCGACTGCTAATCCCCGGTTGCTTGGGCGCTGGCGCTGAGATAACGTTGCCCGACATTGATTCGTCCCCTTCTGGAAATTCCATCGTGGTGGTCACTCGCAAACTCTGGATGAAAGTCATCAAGGCCCTGGCCCGCTGGCGTTGGCGCGCCTGACTGATCCTGGCCGCGAGTGCGGCACGTTTGCCTACCTGACTGTTTGACCCTCACACCACGAGGCACCTCATGACCCGCGAAGAATTCCTGCGTTTGGCCGCTGCCGGCTATAACCGTATCCCCATGGCTTGCGAAACCCTGGCCGACTTCGATACGCCGCTGTCGATCTACCTGAAGCTGGCCGACGAGCCCAACTCTTACCTGCTCGAGTCGGTACAGGGCGGGGAGAAGTGGGGCCGTTACTCGATCATTGGCCTGCCATGTCGCACGGTGCTGCGCGTACACGACCATCATGTGAGCATCACCCATGATGGCGTGGAGATCGAAAGCCACGATGTAGAAGACCCGCTGGCCTTTGTCGAAACCTTCAAGGCGCGCTACAACGTGCCGACCATTGCTGGCCTGCCGCGCTTCAACGGCGGCCTGGTGGGGTACTTCGGCTATGACTGCGTGCGCTATGTGGAAAAGCGCCTGGGCAAATGCCCGAACCCAGACCCGCTGGGCGTGCCGGACATTTTGCTGATGGTGTCCGACGCGGTGGTGGTGTTCGACAACCTCGCCGGCAAGATGCATGCGATTGTCCTCGCCGACCCTGCCCAGGCTGATGCCTTCGAACAAGGGCAGGCCAACCTGGAAGCGCTGCTGGAAAAGCTTCGCCAGCCGATCACCCCGCGTCGCGGCCTGGACCTCAGCCGTCCACCGGCGACCGACCCGGTGTTCCGCTCAAGCTTTACCCAGGATGACTACGAGCGCGCCGTCGATACCATCAAGGAATACATCCTCGCCGGTGACTGCATGCAAGTGGTGCCGTCGCAACGCATGTCCATCGACTTCAAGGCGGCGCCGATTGACCTGTACCGCGCACTGCGTTGCTTCAACCCGACGCCGTATATGTACTTCTTCAACTTCGGCGACTTCCACGTCGTGGGCAGTTCGCCGGAAGTGCTGGTACGGGTTGAAGACAACCTGATCACCGTGCGCCCGATTGCCGGTACGCGCCCCCGTGGCGCGACCGAAGAAGCAGACGTAGCGCTGGAAGAAGACCTGCTCAGCGACGAAAAGGAAATCGCCGAACACCTGATGTTGATCGACCTGGGGCGCAACGACACTGGGCGTGTCTCGGAAATCGGCTCGGTGAAACTGACTGAGAAGATGGTCATCGAGCGGTATTCCAATGTGATGCATATCGTGTCCAACGTCACCGGCGAGCTGAAGGCCGGGCTGACGGCGATGGACGCCCTGCGGGCGATTTTGCCGGCGGGCACCTTGTCGGGGGCGCCGAAGATCCGTGCGATGGAAATCATCGACGAACTGGAGCCGGTCAAGCGCGGTGTCTATGGCGGCGCCGTCGGGTATTTTGCCTGGAACGGCAATATGGACACCGCCATTGCGATCCGTACGGCGGTGATCAAGAACGGCGAACTGCATGTGCAGGCCGGTGGTGGGATTGTGGCGGACTCGGTGCCGGCCCTTGAGTGGGAAGAAACCCTGAACAAGCGTCGGGCGATGTTCCGTGCGGTGGCGTTGGCAGAGCAAACCCCACAAGACTAAAGCTGGAATAAAAAATGTGGGAGCGGGCTTGCTCGCGAATACAGAGTGTCAGTCGATACATGTGTGACTGATACACCGTATTCGCGAGCAAGCCCGCTCCCACATTAGTTTTTCACCGGTCTTGGGATTTGTTTAGAAATCCAGACTGACCCCGACATTGACCCCTTGCTGGGTCAAATTGTCGTCCTTCCTCAGGTTATACGCCGCCCGCAACGCCAGGTCCTGAGTCAGCTTGTGGCTGACACCCAGGCTCAAACGGTCAGAGTTGCTGCGAGGCGTATACCCGTCCAGCTTGAAGTCGATTCCCTGCACGCTGTTGAGCGAAATGTTCACCTTCTGGGTGTCATTTTCAAACTCATGCTCGTGGGCCACTTCGCCAAAAACTTGAGTTTGTGGCGTGATGCGGTAGTTGCCTTGCAGGCCGATGCCCAGGCGCTTGGAGTCGCGTTGTTGATCATCAAAGGTCAGGGCGGTGGAGCGGCTGCTTTTCTCAGAGTAGCCATTGACTTCAACTCGCGCGTAGTCGGCGCTGATGAAGGGCGACAGGTGCCAGTCGCTGCCCGGTGCGGCGATGTCATACCCCACGCGGCCGCTCAGGGCCCAGAGCCAGCCATCGGTATCACCTTTCTCCGAACCTTCGCTGACGCCCAGGGCGAACTTGCGCTTGAGGCTGTCGAAGTCTAGCTTGCCGCCGGTCAATGCAGCATCGGCCCACCAGTGATTTTGCTGGTACTGAGCGAAAGCCGTGCCCATATAGCTGTTGAGCTTGTAGTCCGAATCATTGGCACCGGCTTCGAGTGTCTGCCGATACAGGCCGGCGGCAACGCCCGCGCGCCAGTTTTCATTGAGCCGGTAGCTGCCACCGATATTCAGGTTATAGCCGCTGCCGTCGCCACTGGCCGAGCTGCTTTGATCATCAAAATCCAGGCGTTGGCCGCCACCGGCGACTATGGCGCGCCATTGGCCGACGGCTTGCCAACCGCCGTTGTCTGCTTGCCATTGGTTGCGCAGCTCGTCTTGGTGGGCGCGCAAGGTGCCTTGGGCCATTTCCGGCAGCAAGGTCAGCTCCCACGGCGCGGCGAGTAGCGAATAGGCGTAGTCGGCAATCAAGCGTTGCCCGGCCACGGTAGGGTGGACCGAGTCGTTGTAGATCAATTGGGTCGGGTCCGGGTTGGTGCCACCGATGCCGTAGGTAGGGTTGGCGGTGCAACTGTTACCGCTGAAGCAGGTGCCCGTCAGATTCTGCCCGGTGGCGAGGCCGAAGCGGGCCGGATCGGCGAAAGCCTCGTTCAACAACAGCGGGATGTTCAGCGGGATAACCTGCGCATCCACTTGTGACAGGCGCTGTACCAGGGACTGGTTGAAAATATTACTCAGGGCCGAAGTCGCTGCTTGCTGTGGGGTGCCATTGATGGCCGGCGTCAGCCCCAGGTCGGGTAGCATCCAGACCATGATGTAGCGCGCGCCGGCTTGTTGCAGGGCCTGGGCGCTGTCCGCCAGCCTGCCACCGGCGGCGACCGCTTGAGCGGGGCTGAGGACCCGGCCCTGCAGGAAGTCATTGCCGCCCCCGGAAAGAAAGTAAAGCGCGTTCGGGTCGGCTCTCCCACCATTAGCCGGCAGATAGCCCTGCCGGCTGCGCAATACAGTTCCGCCCCCGGGGTTGCCTGGGGGAATCGCAGCATTGGAGACTGAGGTAATGGAGTCGAGGATATTGTCGGTGCGGTAGCCACCCACTGCCCAGTTGTTTCCGTCTGGCAAACCCTGGGCTGCGCGAACCGGTGAGGTGGAGGCATTCAGGTCGTTGGGCGCGACGCCCAGTTTTGCGCCCAGCAGGGTCGAGGAGACCAGGCCATATTCACCCTGGAAGTTCGCCCCGGTTCGGTTGGTAAAACGTAATGTGGCGCCGGCCGAACCGTCGGGAAACTGGCCCGCATCCGCCAGGCTGTCACCGAAAACCACCATGGTTGAATAAGGTGACGGGGCTGCGAACGCCTGGGCGCAGGCCAATGACAGGAGGCAGCCGGCAAGGGGCGCGTAAAACGCTGGTCTGAGCATGCAAGATTCCATTCGGTTGTTTTTATGTTGGAGGTGAAACACTAGCAAAATTTTTGGCATTTTTTGTAAGGAAAACCGGAATCCGCCTACGTTGCGCCCCCGTATTTGCGGCTCCATATTGCACCGCTGGCGAGCCTACGTTACTGTGCCTGAACGTATGAATGAGACCCTCCCCGTGTTGATCATCAGCAAACTCTTGATGCGAGTAGTCAAGGCACACGCCCGTTGGCGTTGGCGCGCCTGACATTTTTCTCTGCCGGCCTGGCCGGACCTGTACCGATTTGCCTTCTTCACCCGTTGTCTGACGCCCCTTGCCAACTCCCCCTGGCAACCGGAACGTGCGTCTGGCAGCGGGTCACGCTCTTGGAAGGTGATCATTTGAAATCAGTGAATTCAAGAGGTTTGAACCCACATGTTGCTGATGATTGATAACTACGACTCCTTTACCTACAACGTTGTGCAGTACCTGGGCGAACTGGGTGCCGAGGTCAAGGTGGTGCGCAACGATGAACTTACTGTTGCCGAAATCGCCGCGTTGAACCCCGAGCGCATCGTCGTCTCACCTGGCCCATGCACGCCGACCGAGGCGGGTATCTCTCTGGAAGCCATCCAGTATTTCGCCGGCAAGCTGCCGATCCTGGGCGTCTGCCTGGGCCATCAGTCCATCGGACAGGCGTTTGGCGGTGATGTGGTGCGCGCGCGCGAGGTCATGCACGGCAAGACCAGCCCGGTGTTCCATCGCGACCTGGGTGTGTTCCAAGGCCTGAACCTGCCGGTGACCGTGACCCGTTACCACTCACTGGTGGTCAAGCGTGAGACCTTGCCCGAATGCCTGGAGCTGACCGCCTGGACCCAACTGGAAGACGGCTCGGTCGACGAGATCATGGGCCTGCGTCACAAGACACTGAACATCGAAGGGGTGCAATTTCACCCTGAATCAATCCTGACCGAGCAGGGCTACGAGCTGTTCGCCAACTTTCTCAAGCAGAGCGGCGGCACGCGCTAAGGACTTTTCATGGATATCAAGACTGCCCTGAGCCGTATCGTCGGCCATCTGGACCTGAGCACCGCGGAAATGAGCGATGTGATGCGCGAGATCATGACCGGTCAATGCACCGATGCTCAGATCGGCGCTTTTATGATGGCGATGCGCATGAAGAGCGAAAGCATCGACGAAATCGTCGGTGCGGTGTCGGTGATGCGTGAGCTGGCGGACAAGGTCGAACTCAAGACCCTCGACGGCGTCGTCGATGTAGTGGGCACCGGCGGTGACGGTGCGAATATTTTCAACGTGTCGACCGCCTCATCCTTTGTGGTGGCCGCCGCTGGTTGCACCGTCGCCAAGCACGGTAACCGTGCAGTGTCTGGCAAGAGCGGCAGTGCCGACTTGCTGGAAGCGGCCGGTATTTACCTGAACCTCACGCCGGTGCAAGTAGCGCGCTGCATTGACAGCGTTGGCATCGGCTTCATGTTTGCCCAGTCCCATCACGGCGCGATGAAGCACGCTGCCGGCCCGCGCAAGGACCTTGGCCTGCGTACCCTGTTCAATATGCTCGGCCCGCTTACGAATCCGGCCGGTGTGAAGCATCAGGTGGTGGGGGTGTTCAGCCAGGCGCTGTGCCGGCCGCTGGCCGAAGTCTTGCAGCGTTTGGGCAGCAAGCATGTGCTGGTAGTGCATTCCAAGGATGGCCTCGACGAATTCAGCCTGGCGGCGCCGACCTTCGTGGCGGAGCTGAAGAATGACGAGGTCACCGAATATTGGGTCGAACCCGAAGACCTGGGCATGAAAAGCCAGAGCCTACACGGCCTGGCGGTGGAAAGCCCGGCGGCTTCGTTGGAGTTGATTCGTGATGCCCTGGGGCGTCGCAAGACCGAAAACGGTCAGAAAGCTGCGGAAATGATTGTGCTCAATGCTGGCGCAGCCCTTTACGCCGCCGACCATGCCTATAGTCTCAAGGAAGGTGTCGCCTTGGCCCACGATGCGCTGCACACCGGCCTGGCTCGCGAGAAGCTCGAAGAGCTGGGAGCATTCACCGCCGTATTCAAGATGGAGAATGAAGGATGAGTGTGCCAACCGTTCTGGAAAAGATCCTGGCCCGCAAGGCTGAAGAAGTGGCCGAGCGCCGCGCCCGTGTGAGCCTGGCCGAGTTGGAAGCGCAGGTGAAAGCCGCCGATGCGCCACGCGGCTTTGCCCATGCCTTGATCGCTCAGGCCAAGCTCAAGCAGCCGGCCGTGATCGCCGAGGTCAAAAAGGCTTCGCCGAGCAAGGGGGTGATTCGCGAACACTTCGTACCTGCTGAAATCGCCGCCAGTTACGAGAAGGGTGGAGCGACCTGCCTGTCTGTGCTGACCGATATCGACTACTTCCAGGGTTCCGACCTGTTCCTGCAACAGGCTCGCGCCGCGTGCAAGTTGCCGGTGATCCGCAAGGATTTCATGGTTGACCCATACCAAATCGTCGAAGCCCGAGCCTTGGGTGCCGACTGCGTGTTGCTGATTGTTTCCGCGTTGGATGACGTGAAGATGGCCGAGCTGGCGGCCGTGGCCAAAAGCGTCGGCTTGGATGTATTGGTCGAAGTGCACGACGGCGACGAGTTGGAGCGCGCATTGAAGACTCTCGACACACCGCTGGTGGGCGTCAACAACCGTAACCTGCATACCTTCGACGTCAGCCTGGAAACCACTCTGGACCTGCTGCCGCGTATCCCTCGCGATCGTCTGGTGATTACCGAAAGTGGCATCGTCAACCGCGCCGATGTGGAACTGATGGAAATCAGTGGCGTGTACTCGTTCCTGGTGGGCGAGACGTTTATGCGCGCCGAGAACCCAGGGGCGGAATTGCAGCGCTTGTTCTTCCCGGAGCGCGGTACGACGATCAGCGGTTCGACACTAGACTGATTTGAAATACGCTCGGAACTGTAGGAGCTGGCCTGCGATAGCGGCGGGTCAGCCAACCTCTGTGTAGCTGACACACCGCTATCGCAGGCAAGCCAGCTCCCACATTGGGTTTTGTGTTTATTCAGGTAGGTGTTCGATGCTCCAGCCCGTGATCATGACTGTCGAAGCAGGCCTTGCCGCCGAGCAAGACCTATTGGCAGCCGTTTGCGCGGGGGAGCAGGCGTTCGGATTGCTGTTCTGGCAGCCCAGTGACCAAGCGCTGGTCATGCCGCGCCGTTTGAGCCGGTTGCCGGCATTCGAGGCTGCGAGCCAGGTCTCGGCCGATGCGGGTTGGCCGGTGTTGCTGCGTGAAACCGGCGGTGAGCCGGTGCCGCAGTCCGGCGCCACGGTCAATATCGCCCTGGTCTATGCCCCGCCGCGCAGTGAAGGCGACCAAGGGCGTATCGAAACCGGCTATCAGCGCTTGTGCCAACCGATCTGTGATCTGTTGATCGAGTTGGGCGGTAATGCGTCCGTCGGCGAAATTGACGGTGCCTTTTGCGACGGTCGTTACAACGTCAATCTTGATGGCCGCAAAATGGTGGGCACTGCCCAGCGTTGGCGACAAAGCGGTGGCCGCCCGGTCGGATTGGTGCATGGGGCGATGTTGCTGGAGAACGATCGTGAGCAACTGATTGCGGCGGTCAATCGCTTCAATCAAGCCTGCGGCTTGGAGCAGCGAGTTCGCGCCGACAGCCATATCGCACTGCACGAAGCGTTTCCCGCGCCGGATGCTATCAGTCGGCTCGACACGCTGTACCGTCAGATGCTGGCTGGCTTCCTGCCGGTTTAACGGGTGCCGAACACCACCATCGTCTTGCCTTTGACGTGCACCAGATTGCGTTCTTCCAAGTCCTTGAGCACGCGGCCGACCATTTCCCGCGAACACCCGACAATACGTCCGATCTCCTGGCGCGTGACTTTGATCTGCATGCCGTCGGGATGGGTCATGGCATCGGGTTGCTTGCATAACTCCAGCAGGCAGCGAGCGACGCGACCGGTGACATCAAAGAACGCCAGGTCGCCGACCTTGCGCGTGGTATCGCGCAAGCGCTGGGCAATCTGACCGCTCAGGGCATACAAGATATCCGGATCATGCTGGGCCAGTTCGCGAAATTTCGAATAGCTGATCTCGGCCACTTCGCACTCAACTTTGGCCCTTACCCAAGCGCTGCGTTCCTGCTCTTTGCCTGCTTGTTCAAACAGGCCCAGCTCCCCGAAGAAATCCCCGGTGTTGAGGTAGGCAATGATCATCTCACGGCCATCTTCATCCTCGATCAGGATGGTGACCGAGCCCTTGATAATGAAGAACAGGGTTTCTGAACGCTCGCCAGCGCAGATGATGTTGTGCTTGGCCGGATGACGCCGGCGCTGGCAATGCAACAGCAGCTTGTCGAGGTTCTTGATCTTGGGTGTGGGAGTAAGAGCAACCATGGTTGTATCCCGAAAAGACTGCGCGGTGTAGTTGGCGTTGTTTTTATCCAGCGGCCTCTCATTGATAGACGCTGTACAAGTCATGGCAATGCGCCATTCATTTGGCGCCAGCTTACCAGACACCTTCTGTCACGATTAGCCAATTTACCGGGCAAACGCTGTCATTTATCGAATTTATGCAGGGCGCTGCTGTTTCAAAGCCCTGTGCTAAGCTGGCGACCCTTTTTTAGCAGTGGAGTCTGGGCGATGAAGGCACGCATCCAATGGGCGGGCGAAGCCATGTTCCTCGGTGAGTCGGGCAGCGGCCACGTGGTGGTCATGGACGGTCCGCCGGAAGCCGGCGGGCGTAACCTGGGTGTACGCCCGATGGAAATGTTGCTGCTGGGTGTGGGCGGTTGCAGCAATTTCGATGTGGTCAGCATCTTGAAGAAGTCGCGCCAGGCCGTGGAAAGCTGCGAAGCCTTCCTGGAAGCCGAACGCGCCACTGAAGACCCCAAGGTTTTTACCAAGATCCATATGCATTTCGTGGTCAAGGGCCGGGCGCTGAAAGAAGCCCAGGTCAAGCGTGCCATTGAGCTGTCGGCCGAGAAGTACTGCTCAGCATCGATCATGCTGGGGGCGGCGGGCGTGGTCATTACCCACGACTACGAAATCATCGAGCTGGGTTGATTGCAGCAGGCAAAAGAAAGGGCGCTTTGGGCGCCCTTTTTTTCGGTTCAGATTCGATAGGTGCTTTTGGTCATGACCTTGGCCAACAGGCTCATGCCGAACCGTACCGGGGCTGGAAAGCGGAAGCCGCCCGCGTCCAGCGCGCTTTCTGCATGGTGTTCTTCATCGATGCGCATCTGCTCAAGAATGGCCCGGGACTTTTCGTCTTCGGCCGGCAGTTGCTCCAGGTGTTCATCCAGGTGTTTGCACACCTGATGTTCTGTCGCGGCCACAAACCCCAGGCTGACTTTGTCGCTGATCAGCCCGGCAGCCGCGCCGATACCAAACGACAAGCCATAGAACAGTGGGTTGAGCACGCTGGGATGGCTGCCCAACTGGCGGATGCGTTGTTCGCACCAGGCCAGGTGGTCGATCTCTTCCTCGGCCGCATGCTCCATCGCCGTGCGTACCTGTGGCAACTTGGCGGTCAGCGCCTGGCCCTGGTACAGCGCCTGGGCACAGACTTCACCGGTATGGTTGATGCGCATCAGGCCGGCCACGTGACGGGTGTCGGTCTCGCTCAGCTGTACATCCGGCTGCACGATGGCGGGCGATGGACGGTAAGGTTGGCCGCTGAACGGCAGCAGGGTGCGCATGGCCATGTCGGCTTGCAGCAACAGACGGTCAATCGGCGAGTAGTGACGTTGGGTAGTCATGCTGACCTCCGGGAAGAATCTCGGCGGCCAGTTTACCGCAAGAGAGCGTCCAGCGTTTGTGCTGAGTCAATTTGCCCTTGTGCACTCAGCCTGGTGGCCAGTTCATCTGGCGCTGACCCAGCACGTGCATATGGATGTGATAAACGGTTTGCCCGCCGTCTTCATTGCAATTCATCACCACGCGAAAGCCTTTTTCGCAGCCTTGTTCCACGGCCAGGCGTTGAGCAGTGAACAGGATATGGCCGGCCAGCGCCTTATCGTCCTCGGTCAGGTCATTGAGGGTACGAATGGGCTTTTTCGGGATAACCAGAAAATGCACCGGCGCCTGTGGGGCGATATCGTGAAAAGCCAGGACCTGGTCATCTTCATAGATGATCTTCGCCGGTATTTCTCTGTTGATGATCTTGGTGAACAGAGTATCCACAGCTGTATCTCCATCGTGAATGTGAGGTGAGTGTACTTAGGCCATCAGCGTGGGCAATAGGCCTTGTTGATGGCGCCGGCAATTTTGCGGGTCAGCCAGCGCGGGCTCAGGCGTGGGCTGAACGTCAGCCAACGGTTGCGGCGCCCGGGAATGATGATGGCTTTGTTCTTTTCCAGTGCGCGTACGGTGTAGAGCGCGACTTCTTCCGGGCTCATCAGTTGCTGGCTGCGGTCGAGTTTCGCCGTATCCATCTGTGCGGTGCCGAAGAATGCGGTGCGCGTAGGGCCGGGGCACAGCACTGAAACCTTGATGCCGCAGGTCTTCAATTCTTCGCGCAACCCTTCGGAAAAGTGCAGCACGTAGGCTTTGCTGGCGTAGTAGCTGCTCATCCACGGCCCAGGCTGGAAGGCGGCGACCGAGGCCACATTGAGGATTTGCCCGCCGCCATGCAGGGCCATGGCATTGCCCAGTGCGTGGCACATGCGGGTCAGGGCCAGGATGTTGACTTCGATGAGATCCTGCTCGGTCATCCAGTCCTGGGCCAGGAACGGCCCGCTGGTGCCGATGCCGGCGCAGTTGACCAGCAGGTCGATCTGCCGCTCACCCTCTTCGAGCTCCAGCAAAAAGCCGGACAAACGCAGCGGTTCGCCCAGGTCACAGGCACGAAACAGCACCTCGACGCCGAAGCGTTGGGTCAATTCCAATGCAATGCTTTCCAACTGATCACGCTGGCGGGCCACCAGAATCAAGCTGCGGCCGCGCCGTGCCAAGGCTTCGGCCAATGCCAGGCCGATGCCGCTGGAGGCGCCGGTGATCAGAGCGTAACGGGTCATGCCTTTCTCCATCGCAACGCCACCGGCCTATGACCGTGCGTCACAGGCGGCGGGCGTTTCTTCACTGTTCTGGAGAGTCTACAGGTTCGGCTGCGTCGTCAGCACTTTGCGCTGCGGCTTCATCAACGATAACGCTTTGATCGGCGTCTGCATCGGAGGTGATGGAGCTGCTTTCGTAGCTGCTGTCCATGTTGGCTTCAAGCTGGTCCAGATAGCCGTTCATGCCCAGGGTGACGACAATGATGAGCATCAAAGGGATAAACGCCAGCCACAGCGAGGCCAGTATTTTCACCGCAGTGGAGTTGCGTGGTGGTGGCGCGCCGTATTGGTTGGCGCCCGTATTGCCTGGCAATACCAGCAACAGCAGTGGGAATACGCTGTTTACCAGCGGAACCAGGTTGAGCAGGTACAGCCAGCCAGACCAGCCCAGGTCATGCAGGCGCTGCACGCCGATTTGCACGCTCACCACTACCAGTGCCACAAACAGCGCGAAACCCAGCAGTGAGCCAATAATGATGGCGATGGTTGGCGAGGCTGTCGCCACCGCGAAGCCCACCGTACTGATGATGCCCGCGGCCACCAACATCGCGACGGTCAGCGCCAGCGTCCAGGCCAGGTAGCGCAGGCGCCCGATGCGCCCGTGGATGGTGAACACCTTCAGAGTGGCGAACTCCGGCAGGTCGTCGCCAACGGCAGCGCGTGGTGGTGCATAAGGTGACGCGGCGGCGCGGTCAGCGGTTGACGAGCCTGTCTCGTGGGTTTCTGCCAGGCTGAATGCCACGGGTTGTTCGGCTTCGATGCGTGCGTCCACCCCGGCATTGTGCAGTGCCGTGAGGTAGGTTTCAGCGTCGGAGTGGGACAGGTCGCGTTTGAGCGCGACGGGGCGGCCGGTGAAGAGCTTTTCGATTGCGTCAACATCGCTTTTGAATAACTCGGCGAGGTTCAGCTTGGCGGTGGTGCTTTCGACACCTGGGCGCAAGGCTCCGTCAAACACAATCTTGAAACGGCTGTCGCTCATGCGGGCATCCTTGTCACTTAATCAGGGGGAGTATGCAGGCCTGTCCAATTGGCAGGCCCGGCAGTGGGTCAGCGTGGCCAGCGCAGTTGCGCGGCATGCTCGCGTGCTTTGCGGTATTCGGCATCCAGGCGCGCTATGAGCTCATCCACACTGGGCACATCATTGATCTCACCGACGCCTTGGCCGGCAGACCATACAGTTTTCCACGCTTTGGCCTCATCGCTCAACGGCTTGAGCTTGGAACCGAAGTTGACTTCCCCTTTGCCTTGAAGCGCAGCGAGGTCAAAACCGGCATTTTCCAGGCTCTGGCGCATGAAGCTTGCAGGTACGCCGGAGACAGCAGGAGTGTGCACGATGTCGGCGGCGCGCGATGTGAGCAGCATCTCCTTATAGGCATCCGGTGCCTGGCTTTCGGTGGTGCCGATAAAGCGCGTGCCGAAATAAGCGAGGTCTGCCCCCAGCACCTGGGCGGCAAGAATTTCGTGCCCATGGTTAAGGCAGCCCGCCAGCAGCAGGGTTTTGTCGAAGAACTGGCGAATCTCGGCAATCAGCGAAAAGGGGCTCCAGGTGCCAGCGTGGCCTCCCGCGCCAGCGGCTACGGCAATCAGGCCGTCGACGCCGGCTTCAGCGGCTTTCTCGGCATGGCGTCGGGTAGTGACGTCATGAAATACCAGGCCGCCGTAGCTGTGAACGGCATCTACCAATTCCTTTACCGCACCGAGGCTGGTGATGACGATGGGCACCTTGTGCTCGACGCAGATCGCCAGGTCGGCCTCCAGCCGCGGGTTGCTGTTGTGCACGATCAGGTTCACAGCATAGGGCGCAGGGTTGTCCAACTGCGCCAAGCCCGCTTCGATTTCTTCCAACCAGGCCTTGAATCCACTGCTTTCGCGTTGGTTGAGCGCCGGGAAACTGCCAACTACGCCGTTGCGGCAGCAGGCCAGGACCAGTTGCGGATTGGAGATCAGAAACATCGGCGCGGCCACCACGGGCAGGCGCAGACGTTGTTCCAGCAGAGCGGGCAGCGACATTGGAGGTTCCCCGAGTAATTGAAGTTAGAACGGTTTGACCACGACCAAAATTACGATAGCCAGCAATATCAGAACCGGGACTTCATTGAACCAGCGATAAAAGACATGGCTGCGGGTGTTCTCGCCACGGGCGAAGCGCTTTACCTGTGCGCCGCACATGTGATGGTAGCCAATCAGCAGGACGACCAGGGTCAGCTTGGCGTGGATCCAGGCGCCCGACTGGAAAATGCCGGGGTTGAGGGCCAGCATCCAGATGCCGAAGACCAGTGTGGCAACCATCGCCGGGCCCATGATGCCCCGGTACAACTTGCGCTCCATGATGCTGAAGCGTTCCTTGCTGACGGTGTCTTCGCTTTGGGCGTGGTAGACGAACAGGCGCGGCAGGTAGAACAGCCCGGCAAACCAGCAAACGATGCTGACGATGTGGAAGGCTTTGACCCATAGATAGAGCATTTTAGTTATTCCCAGGTTCACGGTAGCGAAGATAGTAGTGGCTCATGCGCCCGTACGTCACGTTGACGGTTGTCGCAGGACGATACGGCCCCTATTATCGACGGCTTTCCAGTGGGTTCGTTGAGGGCAGGTTTATGGTCAAGGTCGGTATCGTCGGCGGCACGGGTTACACCGGTGTCGAATTGCTGCGTCTGTTGGCTCAGCATCCGCAAGCTGAGGTGGTGGTTATCACTTCCCGATCCGAAGCCGGGCTGGCCGTGGCCGATATGTACCCGAACCTGCGAGGCCACTATGACGGCCTGGCGTTCAGTGTGCCGGACACCAAGACCCTGGGTGCCTGCGACGTGGTGTTCTTCGCCACGCCTCACGGTGTAGCCCATGCGTTGGCCGGTGAGCTGTTGGCGGCCGGTACCAAGGTTGTCGACTTGTCGGCAGACTTCCGCCTGCAAGACGCCGATGAGTGGGCCAAGTGGTACGGCCAACCCCATGGTGCGCCGCAGCTGTTGGAAGAGGCAGTCTACGGCCTGCCGGAAGTCAATCGCGAGCAGATCAAGCAAGCACGCCTGATTGCGGTGCCGGGTTGCTATCCAACAGCCACGCAATTGGGCTTCCTGCCATTGCTGGAAGCTGGTCTGGCGGATGCGTCGCGCCTGATCGCCGACTGCAAGTCGGGCGTCAGTGGTGCGGGCCGTGGCGCAGCAGTCGGTTCTCTGTACTCCGAAACGTCGGAAAGCATGAAAGCCTATGCGGTAAAAGGTCATCGTCACTTGCCGGAAATCCGCCAAGGCCTGCGCCGCGCTGCCGGCCAGGAGGTAGGGCTGACCTTCGTGCCGCACCTGACGCCAATGATCCGCGGGATTCACTCCACGCTGTATGCGACTGTCACCGATCGCTCGGTAGACCTGCAGGCGTTGTTTGAAAAGCGTTATGCCAATGAGCCGTTCGTCGATGTGATGCCGGCCGGCAGCCATCCGGAAACGCGCAGCGTGCGAGGCGCCAATGTGTGCCGTATTGCGGTGCATCGTCCGCAGGATGGCGACCTGGTGGTGGTGTTGTCGGTGATCGACAACCTGGTCAAGGGCGCGTCGGGCCAGGCGGTGCAGAACATGAACATCCTGTTCGGTCTAGACGAGAAGTTGGGCCTGTCCCACGCGGGCATGCTGCCTTAACGCGGGTTTACCGTTGCACAAAAGGCCCGTTGATCGGGCCTTTTGCATTTTTAATGGTCGCTGGGCAGATTGATATACCGTAACAATAGTTGACCGCTTTTCTAGGAGAAGCGGATAATGCCGGTCATTACGCATATGGCGGCGCTACGCCGGGAGATTATCAGCATGAGCGTTGAATCCTTCACCCCCACGGCTTTGCAATTCACCCACGGTGCTGCGCACAAGGTGAAGAGCCTGGTCGATGAAGAGGGTAATGATCGCTTGAAGCTGCGCGTATTTGTTACGGGCGGCGGTTGTTCAGGGTTTCAGTACGGTTTTACCTTCGATGAAGATGTGGCCGATGACGACACTATCGTTGAGCGCGAGGGTGTGAGCCTGGTCGTGGATCCGATGAGCTTCCAATACCTGGCGGGTGCCGAGGTGGATTATCAGGAAGGTCTGGAAGGCTCGCGCTTCGTGATCAAGAACCCTAATGCCACCACGACGTGTGGTTGCGGGTCCTCGTTCTCGATCTGACCGGTAGCAGATACAAAAACGCCGCTTGGCTTTACGGGCCAAGCGGCGTTTTGCTGTCTGGGATTCAGGCGGGGTAGATCGCGCCAAGCACTCGAAGCCCGCGAGCGCCAGTGACGCTGGGGCGATTGGCGGCAATTCCCTCAAGGCAGCAATGGGCCAGCCAGGCGAAGGCCATTGCCTCTACCCAGTCAGGGTCTACGCCGTAGGCCGCTGTAGTGCTGACATGGGTGGAAGGCAGTAGCGCGGTCAGCCGGCTCATCAGTGCCCCGTTATGGGCGCCGCCGCCGCAGATCAGCAAGGTTGTTGTGTCAGTTTGGGCGCTTTGCAGGGACTCGACGACGGTCAGGGCCGTCAGCTCCAGCAGGGTGGCCTGCACGTCTTGGGGGTCAAAGGCGGGCAAGCGGCCAAGGTGCTGCTGCAGCCAGGCCAGGTTGAACACCTCTCGCCCCGTGCTTTTCGGGCCTTTGGTCAAGAAAAACGGATCGCTGAGCAACGTGGTGAGCAACTGGGGCTGTACCTTTCCGCTGGCCGCCCATTGCCCGTCCCGATCGAAGTGTTCGCCGCGCTGCAAATGAATCCACGCATCGAGCAGTACGTTCCCTGGGCCGCAGTCGAAACCGGCGACAGGCTTGCCCGTCTCGATCAGGCTGAGGTTGCTGAACCCGCCGACATTCAATACCGCGCGATTGCCCGTCTGCTCGTCGAACAAGGCTTCATGAAAGGCAGGAACCAAAGGAGCGCCTTGGCCGCCGGCAGCGACATCGCGGCTGCGGAAGTCGCTGACGACGGTGATATCTGTCAGTTCGGTGAGAAGGGCAGGGTTGCCGATCTGAACGGTAAAGCCTCGGGCGGGTTCATGGCGAATCGTCTGGCCATGGCTACCAATCGCCCGAACGTCTTGAGGCTTGAGGTTCTGTTGATCCAGCAAGGCGTGGATGCCTTGGGCGGCGAGCGTGACCCATTGTTGCTGGGCGATTGCCGAGCGGGCGATCTCATCCGGGCCGCTGGCGCATAGGCTCAGCAGTTCTGTGCGCAAGGCGTCAGGCATCGGAATGTAGCGGGTGGCGATCAGATTGATCGCCGCACCTTGTTCGATAAGGGCGATATCCAGGCCGTCGAGGCTGGTCCCGGACATCACGCCGATATAGAGCGGCATACCTTAACGCTTCGCCGAAGCCAGCAAGGTGGAGCGCTCTTGATCCATCCGTGCCATCAGCGGCTGGCTCTGCTGCATGAAGCGCGCGCGTTCGGCCTTGGCAATCGGGTCGGCCATCGGCAGCTTCTGGCCCAATGGGTCGACGTGTACGCCGTTGACCTGGAACTCGTAGTGCAAGTGCGGGCCGGTGGAGAGGCCGGTGGTACCGATGTAGCCGATCACTTGGCCTTGTTTCACGTTGCCGCCAGTCTTCACGCCCTTGGCGAACCCTTGCATGTGGCCGTACAGCGTGCGGTAAGTGTTGCCGTGCTGGATGATCACTGTATTGCCGTAACCACCACGGCGCCCCGCCAACAAGACCTTGCCGTCGCCCGCCGCCTTGATTGGCGTGCCACGCGGCGCGGCATAGTCGACGCCCTTGTGTGCGCGAATTTTGTTCAGAATTGGATGCTTGCGGCCCATGGAGAAACGCGAGCTAATACGGGCAAAGTCAACGGGTGTACGGATGAAGGCCTTGCGCATGCTGTTGCCATCAGCCGTGTAGTAGCTGCTGTTGCCTTGTTTGTTGGTGTAGCGCACGGCGGTGTAGGTTTTGCCACGGTTTGTGAAGCGTGCAGACAGAATGTTGCCAGTGCCGACTACTTTTCCGTTGGCTACTTTCTGCTCGTAGATCACGTCGAATTCGTCGCCTTGACGGATGTCCTGAGCGAAGTCGATGTCGTAGCCAAATACGCTGGCCATGTCCATGGTCATGCTATGCGACAGGCCCGCACGCGCAGCCGATTGCGACAGGGAGCTGTTGATCACGCCATGTACGTAGGCGGAACGCATGACGGGTTTGGTGGTGATTCGGTTGAATGCGAAGCCTTTGGCGCCTTTGCTCAGGCTGATGCTTTCCAAGTCACTGATGCTGGTATGCAGGTTGTTCAACTGGCCGTCTGGCGTCAGCTCAAATTCAAGCTTTTGGCCACGTTTGAGCTGAGTGAATTGCTTGGCTTGTTTATCGCTGGCGAGCACGTCATTTACAGCGGCGGCAGGCAACCCAACCTTTTCGAACAGGGTAGAGAGAGTGTCGCCTTTGCCCACGATGACTTCGCGATGCTGGGGATTCTTGGTTGCGGCGGCCGCAGGTGCTTCCTGGGCGGCTTGCTGGGTGTCTTCGGGAGTGCTTTCGATCTGTGCGAAAGGTGATTCAGTTGCAGTGTTTGTGGCTTGTTGTGCCTCGGAAGCGTCTTGATCTTGTGTCAGTTGTTCAACTGGGCTTTCCAGATCAAGGCTCAGGGATGTTCGTTTGGCTTCAACGTCACTGGAAGGGAATACCAGCAGTGCCAGGCTGAGAAGGGCGGCGATACCACTTGCGGCGAGCAGGTGGGTCTTCGGGTAAAGCGGCGGCGCTTTAGACGGTTCAGTGGTCATAGGTAATTTTGACTTTGAAGATGAAATGGAAAAGATGAATGACATGATGAAGATGAAATAACTGTATAAAATATAACCAAATCATCTGTGGCGCAAGCTCGCGAACGCTGGGCTTGCTGAACGGTGTCCGTGCGCAGGGCAAAACTTGTAATTAGTCCCTGATCTTGTATGGTTGGTTCCCTTTTGAATCTGAGCCTTGCGGGTCTGTTATGAAGTCGGTTGAAGAGCAGCTAGCGCTGATAAAACGTGGTGCGGAAGAACTGTTGGTCGAGGCCGAGCTGATCGAAAAGCTCAAGCGTGGCCAACCCCTGCGTATCAAGGCTGGCTTTGATCCGACTGCGCCGGATCTGCACCTGGGTCATACCGTGCTTATTAATAAGCTGCGTCAGTTCCAGGAACTGGGCCATCAGGTCATCTTCCTTATAGGTGACTTCACCGGGATGATCGGTGATCCAAGCGGCAAGAGCGCTACGCGCCCGCCGCTGACTCGCGAACAGGTGCTCGATAATGCCGAGACCTATAAGACGCAGGTATTCAAGATCCTTGATCCAGCCAAGACCGAGGTGGCGTTCAACTCCACCTGGATGGACAAAATGGGGCCGGCAGATTTCATTCGCCTGACTTCCCAATACACCGTGGCGCGCATGCTTGAGCGCGATGACTTCGACAAGCGCTACTCGACCAATCAGCCAATCGCCATCCATGAGTTCCTCTATCCGCTGGTTCAGGGGTATGACTCGGTGGCGCTGCGTGCGGACGTTGAGTTGGGCGGCACCGATCAGAAGTTCAACCTGTTGATGGGGCGTGAATTGCAGCGCGCCTATGGTCAGGAGGCTCAGTGCATTCTGACCATGCCGTTGTTGGAAGGCTTGGATGGCGTCAAGAAGATGTCCAAGTCCTTGGGTAACTATGTCGGTATCCAGGAAGCGCCGGGTGTGATGTACGGCAAGCTGGTGTCTATTCCGGATGCACTGATGTGGCGTTACTTCGAGTTGTTGAGCTTCCGCTCGATGGACGAAATCAATGCGCTGCGTGCGGATGTCGAGGCGGGCGCTAATCCTCGGGATGTGAAGATTAAGCTGGCTGAAGAAATCGTTGCGCGCTTCCATGGTGAGGAGGCTGCGGCCAGCGCTCACCGTGCGGCAGGTAATCGCATGAAAGATGGCGAGCTGCCTGACGATCTGCCGGAGATTGAGCTGACTGCTGCCGAGGCTATGCCGATTGCGGCTGTGCTTAATAAGGCTGGCCTGGTGAAAAACTCGGCGGTCGCGCGCGATCTCTTGGGTTCGGGCGGTGTGCGTATAGATGGTGAGGTGGTTGATCGCACCTTTATATACGAGCTGGGCGCCACTCACGTTTGCCAGGCGGGTAAGAAGGCATTTGCGCGTATTACGCTCAAATCCGAATAAGTCTGAAATAGGTGTTGACGGCGAATTATATCTGTCTATAATTCGCCCCACTTCCGGCGCAGTCGAAACGGAAAACTCCTTGGTAAACAAAGAGTTACGCAGTTATCGACAG
>NZ_LYSO01000014.1:0-91305 GCF_001728935.1 Pseudomonas sp. AP42 | reverse complement strand
CTACCCGGTCCAACGGTGTTGACTGTTAGGCCGCCTTCGCAGGCAAGCCAGCTCCCACAGTTTGATCGCGGGGTGCCAGGTAGATGGGTGTTGGCTGTGAGGTCGTCACGGGAGCAAGCTCCCTCGCCACAGGTTTAGCGTTGTGCCGAAGTTGTGTAGATACCTCTGCTGCGATGGCCATATACCAGCGCCCGATGGGTAGACTGCCAGGCCGCCTTCGCAGCCAAGCCAGCTCCCACATTTGACCCGTGGCATGTCAGTTAATAATTGTTAAGGCACATGCGCTGAAATGGAGCCGGGATTAACCGGCGCCAGGCAGGTACAATAGTGGCCCCCTTTTGTTACGGCCCTTGTCATGACTGACCCCATACGCCTCTCCAAACGCCTTATCGAACTGGTCGGTTGCTCCCGTCGGGAGGCTGAGCTGTTTATCGAAGGCGGCTGGGTCTCGGTGGACGGCGAAGTGATCGACGAGCCGCAGTTCAAGGTCACTGACGAGAAAGTCGAGCTGGACCCGGAAGCTAAAGCCACCGCGCCAGAGCCGGTGACCATCCTGCTGCACGCCCCCGCAGGCGTGGATGCTGAAACCGCCATGGCCTCGATCAGCGCCGATACCCTCTCTGAAGAACACCGCTTCGGCAAGCGTCCGCTCAAGGGCCACTTCCTGCGCCTGAGCGCCAGCGCCGACCTGCAAGCCAAGGCCAGTGGCTTGCTGGTGTTCACCCAGGACTGGAAGATTCTGCGCAAGTTGACCGCCGATGCCGCCAAGATCGAGCAGGAATACGTGGTGGAAGTCGAAGGCGACATGGTTGCCCACGGCCTCAACCGCCTGAACCACGGCCTGACCTACAAAGGCAAAGAGCTGCCTGCCGTCAAAGCCAGCTGGCAGAACGAAAACCGCCTGCGCTTTGCGATGAAAAACCCGCAACCCGGCGTCATCGCGCTGTTCTGCGAAGCGGTTGGCCTGAAAGTCATCGCCATCCGCCGCATTCGCATCGGCGGTGTGTCCATCGGCAAGGTGCCGGTGGGTCAATGGCGTTACCTGTCCGGCAAAGAGAAGTTTTAAGCCGTTCCCCTTTTCCCGACACCGCCTGATTCCGGCGGTGTCATCCGTTGAATACCAGGATTGCCCACCATGATTCACAACGACGTACTGCGCAGCGTGCGCTACATGCTCGACATCAGCGACAACAAGATGGTCGAGATCATCAAGCTCGGCGGCATGGACGTGACCAAGGACGATCTGCTGACCTACCTCAAGAAAGACGAGGAAGAAGGCTTCGTGTTCTGCCCGGATGACGTCATGGCCCACTTCCTTGATGGCCTGGTGATTTTCAAGCGCGGCAAGGACGAAAGCCGTCCACCACAGCCGATCGAAACCCCGGTGACCAACAACATCATCCTGAAAAAGCTGCGCGTGGCCTTCGAACTGAAGGAAGACGACATGCATGCCATCCTCAAGGCAGCGGAGTTCCCGGTGTCCAAGCCAGAGCTGAGCGCGCTGTTTCGCAAGTTTGGTCATACCAACTACCGCACCTGTGGCGATCAGTTGCTGCGTAACTTCCTCAAAGGCCTGACCTTGCGGGTCCGTGCCTAAGCCATGAGTTACCAAGTCTCGCCCATCGGCTTCGTACGCTCCTGCTTCAAGGAGAAGTTCGCCATCCCGCGCCAACCGCAACTGGCACCGGCTGCCCGTGGCGTGCTGGAGCTGGTGGCGCCGTTCGACCAGGGCGAGGCGGTGCAGGGGCTGGAACAGGTCAGCCATGTGTGGCTGCTGTTTCTGTTTCATCAGGCCCTGGAAGACAAACCACGCCTGAAAGTGCGCCCGCCACGCCTGGGCGGCAATACGTCCATGGGTGTGTTTGCTACCCGTGCGACCCATCGTCCCAATGGCATCGGCCAGTCGGTGGTGAAACTGGACAAGGTGGAGCCGGGGCGGCTGTGGATTTCCGGCATAGATTTGCTCGATGGCACGCCGGTGCTGGATATCAAACCGTATGTGCCGTATGCCGATAGCGTTGATGCGGCCACCAACCACATCGCCAGCGATGCGCCCGCGCTGATCGGCGTGCAATGGCTCAAGGCTGCACTGCAACAGGCGCAAGGTCACGCCCAACGCCTTGGTGAACCGTTGGTAGAGTTGATTGATCAGTGCCTGGCGCAAGATCCGCGACCGGCCTACCAAACGCCCGGCCCTGAGCGTGAATACGGTGTGCGCTTCTGGGACGTGGATGTGCGCTGGCACTACCCGGAGCCGGGGATGATTTGTGTGCTGGAAGTGGTTCCGGCGCAGTAAATCGCAGAAACGCAAAAGCCCGCGCTGCCTTCACAGGCAACGCGGGCTTTTCTTTGCAAACGCATTCAACTGTAGGAGCGAGCTTGCTCGCGAAAAACGAGCAGGCACCGCGTTCAGTCAAGATGCCAGCGTTATCGTTGGCGCCCTTCGCGAGCAAGAACTAGGCGTCCCCTCGCTCCTACAAGTGAGCCGAGGTTACTTTTCGACGAACGCGCGCTCAATCAGGTAGTCACCCGGCTCACGCATCCGTGGCGAAACCTTCAGGCCGAAGCTGTTCAACACCTCGCTGGTCTCGTCCAACATGCTTGGGCTGCCGCACAGCATGGCGCGGTCGTCCTCGGGGTTGATGGGTGGCAGGCCGATGTCGCTGAACAGCTTGCCACTGCGCATCAGGTCGGTCAGGCGGCCTTCGTTCTCGAACGGTTCGCGGGTCACGGTCGGGTAGTAGATCAACTTGTCACGCAGGGCCTCACCGAAGAACTCGTTCTGCGGCAGGTGCTCGGTGATGAATTCGCGGTAGGCGACTTCGTTGACGTAGCGCACGCCGTGGCACAGGATGACTTTTTCGAAACGCTCGTAGGTCTCTGGGTCCTGGATCACGCTCATGAATGGGGCGAGGCCAGTACCGGTGCTGAGCAGGTACAAATGCTTGCCCGGCTTCAAATCGTCAAGCACCAGGGTGCCTGTCGGTTTTTTGCTGATGATGATCTCGTCGCCTTCCTTCAGATGCTGCAACTGGGAAGTCAGCGGGCCATCGGGCACCTTGATGCTGAAGAACTCCAGATGCTCTTCCCAGTTCGGGCTGGCAATGGAGTAAGCGCGCATGAGCGGGCGGCCGTTGGGCTGTTGCAGGCCGATCATCACGAACTGACCGTTCTCGAAGCGCAGGCCCGGATCGCGGGTGCACTTGAAGCTGAACAGAGTGTCGTTCCAGTGATGAACACTGAGGACACGCTCGTGGTTCATGTTGCTCATGTACGGGGGACTCCTGGAAATGGGTCTGCGCCAAAGGTAAGGATGCGCAATTGCACAGCATTCTAATGGCGGCGACAATATCTGTTAACTGGATTATTAAGATAAGGGTTATCGGTTATATCGATATGCGATTTACTCTCCGTCAACTGCAAGTTTTCGTCGCCGTCGCCCAGCAGGAAAGCGTCTCGCGCGCTGCTGGCCTTCTGGCCTTATCTCAATCCGCCGCCAGCACCTCGATTACCGAGCTGGAGCGTCAATCCAGCTGTCAATTATTCGACCGCGCCGGCAAACGCCTGAGCCTCAACGCCCTTGGTCATCAGCTATTGCCCCAGGCGGTGGCATTGCTGGACCAGGCCAAGGAGATCGAAGACCTGCTCAACGGCAAGTCCGGCTTCGGCTCCCTGGCGGTCGGCGCCACGCTGACCATCGGCAATTACCTGGCGACACTGTTGATTGGCAGCTTCATGCAGCAACACCCCGAGAGCCAGGTAAAGCTGCATGTGCAGAACACTGCGCATATCGTGCACCAGGTGGCGCACTACGAAATTGACCTGGGTCTAATTGAAGGCGACTGCAGCCACCCCGATATCGAGGTGCAAACCTGGGTAGAAGATGAGCTGGTGGTGTTCTGCGCCCCCCAGCATCATTTGGCCAAGCGCGGCGTGGCCACCATGGACGAATTGACCCACGAAGCGTGGATCCTGCGGGAACAAGGCTCGGGCACGCGCCTGACCTTCGACCAGGCCATGCGTCATCACCGCAGCGCACTCAATATCCGCCTGGAGTTGGAGCACACTGAGGCGATCAAGCGGGCTGTGGAGTCGGGCTTGGGCATTGGCTGCATTTCGCGGCTGGCGCTGCGCGATGCGTTCCGCCGTGGCAGCCTGGTGCCGGTAGAAACCCCGGACCTGGACCTGGCGCGGCAGTTCTACTTCATCTGGCACAAACAGAAGTACCAGACCTCGGCGATGCGCGAGTTTCTCGAACTGTGCCGCGCCTTCACCGCTGGGGTGCAGCGCAGCGACGAGATCGTGCTGCCGAGTATCGCGTGATCCTTAGATAAGGATCACGGCCCATACCAGGGTGATCATGGTCAGTGCCACGAATTGCGCGGCGCTGCCCATGTCCTTGGCGTTCTTGGACAGCGGGTGACGGTCCAGGGAAATACGATCAATGGCCGCCTCTACCGCTGAGTTGAGCAATTCGACGATCAGCGCCAACAGGCACACTGCAATCAGCAACGCCCGTTCAACCCTGCTGACCTGCAGGAAAAAGCTCAGGGGGATCAGGATGACGTTCAGCAACACCAACTGGCGGAATGCCGCCTCGCCAGTGAAAGCTGCACGCAGACCATCCAGGGAATAGCCCCCTGCGTTGAAGATACGTTTGATACCGGTTTGACCCTTGAAAGGCGACATAGATGTAGGCAACTGAACCAAAGAAGTGGGGAAGCTAGATCACGCAAAGTCAAAAAAGCGTGAAGCGGCTGTAACTTAATGTTGCGAGATCGACTCAAGTTGCTGCAACAGCAACGCCGCCTGGGTGCGCGTACGCACGCCCAGCTTACGGAAAATCGCCGTAACGTGGGCCTTGATGGTCGCTTCGGACACACTCAACTCGTAGGCAATCTGCTTGTTCAACAACCCTTCGCAAACCATGGTCAATACCCGGAACTGCTGGGGCGTCAAGCTGGCCAGGCCATCGCGGGCGGCCTTGGCTTCATCGGACACATTGATTTCTTCAAACGCCTGGGGTGGCCAGGACACATCGCCGTCCAACACCGTACGCACGGCTTTCTGGATATCTTCCATCGCGCTGGACTTGGGAATGAAACCGCTGGCGCCAAACTCTTTGGAGCGCACCACCACATCGGCTTCTTCCTGGGCCGAGACCATCACCACCGGTATTTGCGGGTATTGCCCACGCAGCAGCACCAACCCGGAGAAACCGTAGGCGCCCGGCATGTTCAGGTCGAGCAACACCAGGTCCCAGTCGGATTTTTCGGTGAGGCGGGCTTCCAGTTCGGCAATGCTGGCCACTTCGACCAGACGTACATCGGGGCCAAGGCCCAAGGTTACGGCCTGATGCAGTGCGCTGCGAAACAGCGGGTGGTCATCGGCAATCAGGATTTCGTATGTGGCCATTGGTTAAATGATCCTGTTTTTTATGGGAGCCCTGATGGGTTCAGGGTTCACCAATACACGAGGCGACGGCCAGGCAGCGATCGCCACAGGGCCCGTTCAACGTCAAAAACACCTGAAACGACGTCGATAATTCACGGTTGCACCCAATCGGCGCACAGCATGCCCAGCGTAGCCTGGAGGGTCAAGCACTACGCCCGTGGGGATTTTAGCGGGTTGCGGGCTTACAGTGCCATCATGCAAACGTCGTCTGGTTATCCCGCTGGGATGTAGGGTGCAAGGCGGGTATGCACGGTGTCCGCCGCATCCAGTGGCAACTGGAACTTGGCAGCCAGGTAATGGGTGCTGAACACATCAAGGTAGGCATCCAGCACTTCGCTGGCGGCCAAATCATCGGCCAGCTCCAGGCACAGTGCCGCCACCTCGGCGGTGCAGAAATGGTCATCGCGCTTGGAGCGCCGTAGCTTGTAACGCGACAGCTGCTCGGGCGCCAGGCTCAGCACGGGTAAATGTTCCAGGTAGGGGCTTTTGCGAAACATCTTGCGCGCTTCGCTCCAGGTACCGTCCAGCAGAATGAACAGCGGGCGCTTGCCCACCTCCACGCACACTTCACTGATCACCCGTTGCGGCGCCACAAATTCACCGGGGAATACGATGTACGGCTGCCACTGCGGGTCGGCCAGCAACCTGAGCAGCTCGGGGTCGACTTCGGTGCGCGACCAGGCGAAGGCGGTGGTGTCGTGTATGACATCGGCGATCAGCCAGCCCGTGTTGCTGGGTTTCATCGGCTCTACGTCATGCATCAACAGGCACATGGCGGACTTGGCTTCTACCTGCGGCCGCCAGGCACATAGGCAGTATTCAGGAATGACCCGACAGCCGGGACAGCGCTCAGCACGCGAACCCCGATTGAGAAACGGCCTGACGGCACGCGCCAGACGCTGGGTACGCAAACGGGAGACGGCGTGGCTCATCGGGCACGCGGCGAAGAAAAGGAAATCGACACGGAACAAACTCGTGAAAAACAGAAGTCCCGCAGTTTACCAGCGATACGCCTGGCTGTAGTGGCAAGGGCTCACCTATAATTGCGCGCCACTGAACGCACAGCCCAGTGGCTGGTCTATGCACCAGTAACCGAATCAGGAGAGTTTCATGCTGCGTTCCATGCTGCGCCTTGTTGCCCCATCCGTCGCCCTTGCGCTGGCCTTGCCTATGGGCGCCCATGCGGCCTCGCTGCTGGAGGCTCAAATGAACAAGAAGCTGCAAAGCGTCGCGGCTGAAAGCAACAAAGACCTGCCCCGGGAAATCGATGAAAAAACCCTGGAAGTCGCCTACACCGTTGAAGGCATGCAGTTGATCGATCACCTCAGCGTGCTGCCTGACCGTGCCGAACAAATGCGCGCCAACCCCAAGGCTGTGTATTTCCAGCTGGGCCGCAGTGTGTGCACCAACCCAGGCTATCGCGAGCTGATGGCCAAGGGCGCAGTGATGCGCTATGAAATCACCGAGAACAAGACCAATCGCCCGGTGGCTTCGGTCAAGTTCGCAGAGTCCGATTGCCCGGCGCCAGCGAAGAAGAAAAAGTAACCTCTGCTTGACCCTCCCGCGCTGCTTCCCGGCGGCGCGCACGCTTGCTCTGCGTTTGCCACCAACGACTAAACTGCGTAATGAGCCACCAATAAGCGGTTGCCAGCCAAGGGTTTTTCGGCCCATGATCAGTTCATCCCAGATGCCCGCCCACCACAGCTTTTAATGCTGTTCTGTCATATTTTCAGGGCAAAAAAGGCCTGCCCTCCTGCGGCATGCCGCGACACAAGCAGTGTCGTGGCCCAGGCGACGTTTTCGTCGACTACCCAGGCCCTGTAAAGAAGGAGAAATTGAATGCCTTATGAATCAGATGATTTGCTGCTTCGTCATTTTGAAGAAAACGGGACCGACCTCACTCAGCAGGTCGACGCACAAATTCAGTTGATCGCCCCCAACAGCCCAAATATCCCTCTTTATCGAGACATGATCCTCACCGTCCTGCGCATGGCCCAGGACGACCGTGACCGCTGGAACGCCAAGATCACCCTGCGCGCCATCCGTGAACTGGACCATGCCTTTCGCGTTCTCGAACAATTCAAGGGCCGGCGCAAAGTCACGGTATTCGGCTCGGCGCGTACACCAGTGGAAAGCCCCCTGTATGCGCTAGCCCGAGAAGTGGGTGCGGCGTTGGCACGTTCCGACCTGATGGTCATCACCGGTGGCGGTGGCGGCATCATGGCTGCTGCCCACGAAGGCGCGGGCCTGGAGCACAGCCTGGGGTTCAATATCACCCTGCCCTTTGAACAGCACGCCAACCCGACCATTGATGGCACCGACAACCTGCTGTCATTCCACTTTTTCTTCACCCGTAAGCTGTTCTTCGTCAAAGAAGCCGACGCGCTGGTGTTGTGCCCTGGCGGTTTCGGCACCCTCGACGAGGCATTGGAAGTGCTGACCCTGATCCAGACCGGCAAAAGCCCGCTGGTGCCGGTAGTGCTACTGGATGCGCCGGGCGGTGGGTTCTGGCAAGGCGCCCTGGACTTCATCCGCAGCCAGTTGGAAGCCAATCGCTATATCCTGCCCACCGACCTCAAACTGGTCCGCCTGGTCTACAGCGCCGAAGAGGCCGTGGACGAAATCAACCAGTTCTACGCCAACTTCCACTCCACCCGCTGGCTTAAGCGTGAGTTTGTGGTGCGCATGAATCATCCCCTGAGTGAGCGCGCCCTGGCCCATATGCAACAAGCGTTTGCCAGCCTGCGGCTCAGCGGCGAGTTCCAGCAACTCGCCTACACGGGCGAAGACCATGACGAACCGAGGTTCAGCCATTTGACGCGCCTGGTGTTCAATTTCAACGGTCGCGATCAGGGGCGGCTGCGGGAGTTGGTGGATTACATCAACCTGCCGGAGAACTGGGCGCAGGCTCAGGGCAAGGCGCAGCAACGGATGACGCCAGAGACAGCGTGATTTTTTACAGGCGAAAAAAAAGGCCCACTATTTTCATAGTGGGCCTTTTGTTTTTTGGTGTTCAGTCGTCCATACCCCGACCGCTCAATAAGCGGCTGATCATGTCCATCGAAAACCCGCGATAACTCAAGAAACGACCTTGCTTGGCACGCTCCCTGGCATCAATTGGAAGGTGGCCCGCAAACTTGCGGCGCCAGGTTTCCTCCAACTGCGACTGCCAACTGATACCGCACTCACGTAGCGCGAGGTCGATATCGGCACGTTGCAGGCCACGTTGGCTCAGCTCTTCACGAATCCGCGCAGGGCCGTAACCGGAGCGCGCTCGGTAAGACACAAAGCTTTCAAGGTAACGGGCTTCCGACAACAGCCCTTCTTCCGTCAACCGGTCGAGGGCTGTTTCGATCATCTCAGGCTCTGCACCGCGCTGACGCAGCTTACGTGTCAGCTCGACTCGACCATGCTCGCGGCGAGCGAGCAGGTCCATCGCGGTGCGCCGAACGGCGACGAGTGTATCTAGTACAACAGTCATCGTTTGCTTCAGATGTCAGTGTCGGCTTCTTCCACTTCTTCAACCGGCTCACGGTTGGCAGCCGCTTTTACATCTGGCGCGGCAGTCAGCAGCTTGTCGCGGATCTGCTTCTCAAGCGTGGCAGCGATATCCGGGTTGTCCGCCAGGAACTTGGCCGAGTTGGCCTTGCCCTGACCGATCTTGCTGCCGTTGTAGGCATACCAGGCACCGGACTTCTCGACGAAACCGTGCAGCACGCCCAGGTCGATCATCTCGCCGTTCAGGTAAATACCCTTACCGTAGAGAATCTGGAACTCAGCCTGACGGAATGGCGGCGCCACCTTGTTCTTCACAACCTTGACGCGGGTTTCGCTACCAACAACCTCGTCGCCTTCCTTCACCGCGCCGGTACGGCGGATATCCAGACGGACCGAAGCGTAGAACTTCAGCGCGTTACCACCAGTGGTGGTTTCCGGGCTGCCGAACATTACGCCGATCTTCATACGGATCTGGTTGATGAAGATCACCAGGCAATTGGCGTTCTTGATGTTACCGGTGATTTTACGCAGCGCCTGGGACATCAGGCGGGCTTGCAGGCCCACGTGCATGTCGCCCATTTCGCCTTCGATTTCAGCCTTGGGCACCAGGGCAGCCACGGAGTCGACCACGATCACGTCGATGGCGTTGGAGCGCACCAGCATGTCGGTGATTTCCAGGGCTTGCTCGCCGGTGTCTGGCTGGGAAACCAGCAGGTCATCAACGTTGACGCCCAGCTTACCGGCGTATTCAGGATCCAGGGCGTGCTCGGCGTCGACGAACGCACAGGTGGCGCCCATTTTCTGCGCCTGGGCAATCACCGACAGGGTCAGGGTGGTTTTACCGGAAGATTCAGGACCGTAGATTTCAACGATACGGCCTTTTGGCAGGCCGCCAATGCCGAGCGCGATGTCCAGACCCAGAGAGCCAGTGGAAATAGCCGGGATCGCCTGACGGTCGTGATCGCCCATACGCATTACGGCACCCTTGCCGAATTGACGTTCGATCTGACCCAGGGCCGCAGCCAAGGCTTTCTTCTTGTTGTCGTCCATTAAAGTCCTCACGTAATCAATAAGGCCTGACGGCCAACACCTGTATAAGTAGACAGTATTGTTCCACAAAGATCGGTGATCGCCTACCCCTGATTGTCTATTTCTGCTGCAGCTCGTCGCAACAAGCCCTCCAGCGCGGCTTTCACCGTTTGTCGGCGGACCTCGTCGCGGTTGCCGGGGAAGTGCGCAAGCTCGGCCGTAATTTCGTCGCCCACGGCAAAGGCCAACCAAACGGTGCCCACCGGCTTGTCCGGCGAGCCGCCATCGGGGCCCGCGACACCGCTGACCGCCACGGCAAATCGGGCCAGGCTTTTTTCCTGCGCACCGCGGGCCATCGCCTCCACCACTTCCTGGCTGACGGCCCCGACTTTGGCAAACAGCTTTTCCGGCACATTCAACTGTCGGGTCTTCTGTCGGTTGGAATAGGTGACATAGCCCGCCTCGAACCAGGCCGAACTGCCCGGGATCCGCGTGATGGCTTCGGCAATACCGCCGCCGGTACAGGACTCGGCAGTGGTGACGTGGGCACTGAGCACCTGCAAACGGCGCCCCAGTTCGGCAGCCAGTTGAGTGATTTCCTTCACGGTCGTCTCCAGGAATGGGCGGGGGTTCGCCTACCCTACAGGAGCCTATCGGCCATGCAAGATACAGAGTGCATCAAGAGGCTAATGCGCGACGGCCTGCACCTGCCACACATGCACCATGCGCCGGCACACACCGACCGAGCGAAACGCACCTAGGAAACGCATAGCACTGCCTTCGCCCGCGCCCACAACTGCAAACGGTCGTCCAGGCCATTGAGGCCGCCATTGATGCGGCGGGTGATGGTGGTGAACTGGTCTTTGTCGGCGAGCTCGTTGAGACCGTTGCTTTGCCAGAACCAGGCGGCGGATTCGCAGGCCCATTGTGGCTGCTCCAGCAACTGCGGTTGTCCAAGCAAGCGATCGTCACCGAACAGCGCTTGGCTGCATGCCATGTAATTGCGGCGCCCGGTGATCTGGATCAGCCCCCTGCCCCGATACATTTGCCCATCTCCGTCCGCTTCGGGGGTGTTGCCCAACCGCGCGGCCAAGCTGCCAGTGTCGTACTTGCTCAGGTATTGATCACTGCCCAATTCGCGCACGTACTGCAACTGGGCAGACTCGTGGCCAACTTGGGCGAGGAAGGCGGCAACGCGACGGGCCGTATTGATCTGGTGTGCAGCGAAGGCCGCATTTAGAAAGGTTAAAAAAAAGCCCGCGCGAAGGCGGGCTCCAGGCATGACACCCAGAAGCTGAGCATGTGTGATGACCATGGGTTTTACTCTAAGGAAGCCTCTACACCGACAAACCGCTGGCCTGGACCGTACTCCGATAGCCACCTTTGCGTTCGCCCCTGGATTTCACCGTTTTAATCGACCAGCGCCCTTGCATGAACCCCGGCCACGACTCATCCAGCAGCAACAGGCCTTCAGCAGCCAACGAAGGATTGCCAGGGCAGACCACATCAATCTGCAACCCTTCACGCCCCACGCGGCGCATCTCTCCCTGCGCCGCTGAGCGCGCTTCGTCCTCGCTCTGGTATCGCTGTGTCACCACTTTGAAGGGAGCGACGCCCACCTGGACGACATGCTGTTTGCCGCCTGCGGCATCCCACCATGAGGTTTGCGCGCCGTTGTATTTGGCACGGCTGGTGTCGGTGAAACTGGCGCTGATGAACGCACGCTCGCCTGGACGATTGTCATGAGTAATCGACAACCGCACATCCGGCATTGCCTTGCCCGACAGTGTCTTGATCTGGCCTTTACGCCCCAGTACATACAGCTCATCGACAGGCTTGGCCACCGCATCGAAGCGCTTGGCCAAGCGCGTGAGAAAAGCCATGTCGCTTTCATTGGTCTGATCGATGTGTGCGATGGGCTCACCGTCGAGTTCAGGCGCCACACGCGGTGAAAAACCGTACCGAGTGGTCAGTTGACGAAACAGCGCACCCAGGGTTATCGGCCCATGGCTGGCGGTGCGGCGCTGTTTGAATTCGTGCTCGTCGAACGGTGCCGCCGTGGCCACCAGCACCAGTCGCAATGGGAACATCGAGGGCGTGCGCTGGGTGATCTTGAACACGCCCTTATCCACCAGGCCCGATTCCAGGTAGCCGATACGCAGGCCAATTTTGCCGCCCAGATCGGGCAGCCCTTCAAGCCCCTCGATATCGAGGGTCAACTTCAGTTGATCAGATACAAACCCCGCTGCGTCGGTGTGTTCCCATTCCAATAGCCGCTCGTTAAATAGCGCGGCATTGGTTCCGTAAAGCTCCACTACAGGTGTAAAACCGAGTGCCATAATGGCTCCTTAATCCCAGGCGGAAACCGGTCGACTTGCGACCGGTTGCGCATCCAATTCGGGCACCAGCACACTGACGCCCGCAGGCAGTACTGCGCCCTGTTCGGCCAACTCCGGATTCAAGCGCCACAACGCCTCTTCTGCGGCATCATCACTGCGCCCCAGTTGGCGGTAGAGCAACAGGTTCACCGAGTCGCCGGCAATACTTCGAACCCTACGCATTGACGAACTCCTCCAGTACCAACGACCAATTGATCACCATGGCCGTACCGTCGTCGATCACGCTGGTTTGTTTTTCACTGATCGACTTGATGGTCCATAGCCCCCAGTTACGCCCTAATCCGTCCACCAAAGGCAACGGCGTCCGCAGGGCCTGCAGGGCGCGCAATTCATCCAGGCGCGCCATGCCCTTGGCGCGCGCAGCCTTGCCGCCCAATGCCAGCGTTTCGAGCCCCTGGCCGACCTGGCTGGATTTAGGTTTGCCGGCAATGATGTCGAGACTGACCCAGCCCCCGCTGCTACCACGATCAAGCGTGTCGTAGGCGAATCCACGGGACAGCCCGAAAATAAAAGTACCCAAGACCATCTGTTGTCGCATCACACAGCTCCATCGGTGAGTGCTGCGCCGCGTCGGGTCGCCAGCAGGTTGTCCATCGACAGCGGGGTAAATTGCGCTTCGATCTGTTGCACCACGAGCGCCGCCAGTTGTTGATGGCTGGCTTGCTCAGGCGCGGTGATGGTGATTTGCGGGGCGAAGTTGATTTGGCGGTTGTCGGCTTGAGGGGCGTTGAGGTTTTTGCTGACCTCTGTGGGGGATGGCAGGCGATCACCCGTCCCCATCACTTTTTCAGCCAGCCACGCACCGACGTCGCTGCCCACGAAAGTGCCCACGGCACCACCGACTACCTTACCGATTGCGCCCCCGGCGACGCCGCCCATCACACCGCCCAACACTGTGCCGGCACCCGGAACGACCGAACCGATAACAGCTCCCGCCAGCGTGCCGACCGCACGACCAATCGCCATCCCCGCCACATCACCAACGACACCGCCGGCAACACCGCCGCCGATAGAGCCCACGCTGGTGCCAACCGCTTGACCCAGGTTTCCGGTCATCGCGCCTCGCGTCATCTCGACACCGGCCTGGGCCACCACCAAACCCAGGCCCCCCCCTTTGGCCAGCGTGCTCACCTTCGCCGCTTTGCCAGAGATGCCAGGGCCGGAAGCAGACGGGCGATTACCGTTGTGCTCGTCATTGCCCGGGGCTTTGCGCTGGCTGTCCGGCGGTGTGGTTTTATTCCCTGCTGCCGGTCCCTCTCCGAGCACTTTCCCTGCGACCTTTTCGAAAATCTTGTCCTTCACGGCACCGAAAACACCGGAAACCACCGGGATCAGCACCGCCCCCGCCAGGGTGACGGCTGCGGCAGCCTTGGGCAGGCCTTCCGCGAGCCAAGCCACGCCACTGACCAGGCCGTTCCTTGCGGTCAGCGAGGTATCCACAACGGGGGCCAACGCTGTATCAGAGGCGGTGCTCAAGCGTGTGGTACTGGCCTCGTAGGCTTGCCGACGTGCGTAAGTAGAGTCCGCACGAACCGCGGCCGAACGCAGCACCGAACCTTGGTCGCCCAGCGTCGAAGTGGCGTAGGTGGATTTTTCTGCGACCAGCGAAAAGGCCTGTTTCACGCTGTCGATCACCGGTACCAGGCTCAGAATCGTCTGGTTGCCGTCGAACAACTGCGTCGCCAGCACCGCCTGCCTTTCAGCGGGTTGCGACTTGAGCGCCTCCAGCACCGTAAGCACGGCCTGTGGGGCGTCCTGTTTCATGCCCGCCGCGAGTACTTTTGGATCAAGCTTGAGCTCTGCCCAGGCACTGCGTTGCCCTGCAGAGGCGTTGTCGCCTTTAGCCAGGACGGCGCTGATTTTTTCCAGCCCGGCACCAGCAACAGCCTTGCTGTTACCTGCGCTCAATAATGCCGCCGAAAGCGCTGCTGCCTGTTCGGGGCTCATGCCCGCAGCCTTCGCGGCAGCGCCCTGGAGTTGCACAATAGCGCCGATATCCGCCGATTCGGCCTTGAGCGATACCTGAGTGCCCAGCACGTTTGTTGCGTCGGCAAGGTCCAAGGCTTGTGCGCGATCAAGGTGCATTGACTCGCGCCAGCCGCCCATGAGTTCGCCGGCATTTTTGACGTCGATCTTGAACGCCGTCGCCATGATCGCAGCGTCGCGAGCGAACTGCTGCAGGTCTGTCCGGCGCCCAACGGGGTCGATATTGCCCGAAGCGTCCTTACGATCACTGCCGATACCGGAACGGGCGGCGGCATACTCGACCTTCGCGAGGTCGACGGCACTGGCACCACTGGCAGCCACCACCGGCTCGGACGCCATGGCAAGGTTGGCTTCACGCAATGCCTTGCGCTCATGCCGGGCAAACATCAACAGTTGATCAATATCGGTCATCGCGGCGTCCAGCGCCTGCGAGGGTGTGCGCTTGTCTGTAGCCGCGACGGTCTTCGTACCCTCTGCGTTCCCGGCAGTTTGAGCTTGCCGGGCGTCCATCACCTTGAGCAACGAGACGTTGAACAGCTCCAGCGTATCGACCAACCGTACCTGCCCGTCCGCCAGATGCTTGATCTGCAAGCTGGCATCGGCCAATGCCAATGCCAAATTCGCCGTACTCCCCGGTGCCTCCAGCGGGCTCGCCAGAGTTTGCGCCATAGGCTTGAGGCTGGCTTGTGCCCCTGCCATTGCAAGTGAGCCCTGAGTCATCACGCCTTCCTTGGCAATGGCTGACCCCGCTCCATGATTACCGTCTGCCATTGCGCTCTACTCCTGTTTAACGCCAAGACGACTGATTGCGATGTCGTAGCGGCGCATTGCTTTGCCGGCTTCCCAGTCGAGGATTTCCGCTTCGCTTACCGAGTAAACCAGCGGCACTACATCGAGGATCACTTCGATGTCGCGTTCCGAAAGAAGTCCGCCGGTTTGTTTAAAAAATCGTCAATGCGCTCCTGCAGTTCGGTCCAGTCGGGCACGGTCAGGCCGGCAAGATCGGGAATCATCAGGCCGGTGCAGTGAGCGGTGATAAACTCGGCCCGGTCTTTGTTAGTGGCGAGTTTTTTCATCACCTTGGTAGCGCGCAAGGCGGGCATTTCCAGGGTGACGCTGGTGAGAGTGCGACCGCTCGCGTCCAGCGGCAGCAGCAGGGCAACCTGTTCGCACGTCAACGACTCGCGCGGGCTATCGGTTTGCGCGAGAAAAAACGATGCAGGTCGGGTCGACATTTCGTGTACGTACTGCGCAATGCTCACGTAGTCCGGGCGCTTGAGTTGGTCGAGCTCTTTTTCCGACAGGCCGGTGGCGAGTTTCGCCAGTTCAAAGAACTGGTCGTCCTCGTCGTCACCGGCCCGGGCCAGCGCGTCTTTTTGCGCGGCGTAGAACAACGGTTTGAGTTGAACCTGCTCGATCGTCGCGCCGGTGTCGGCGGTAATCGGGGACAGCAGGACGTGCAACGGAGGCATCCAGGCCATGGGGAATTCCTTGTTGAGCGGTGTTGAAAAGTGCGAAAAATCTAAACCTGAGCACGGCCCCTGTGGGAGCTGGCTTGCCTGCGATGGCATCCACTCGATGCTCCAGGGAGACCGAGTCGCCTGCATCGCAGGCAAGCCAGCTCCCACCTTGACCGTGCTCGCTTCAGATTGCGCCGGCCCTTAAGGCATCAGCACGGCGCGGCGGGCATCGCCCAGAATGTCGACGCCGTTGAGCACGAACTTCTGAGTGCGTACGTCGATGTCGATCACAGGAATGCCATTTTCCAGACGGTTGTAGGTACGGCAGGACAGTTCCAGAGTGGTGACTGGCTTGGCGTTCATCGTCAGCGCTGTCTCGGCCAGGGACTTCAGCTTGCCGCCCACGGTGTGGTAGGTGAAATAGGTCTTGCCGTCCTGATCCTGACCGGCTTCACGCACGTTCAACAGGATGTCGTCACCCTGGGTGACGCCAAGCGCCAGCAGGACTTGGGCGCCAACACCTTGCAGTACCAGGGTTGCATTCAGCACCTTGGCGCTTTTGGCGACCTCCTCGGCGATGAAGCGCCCACCGGTCATCGGGTCCATCTCGAACTCGATTTTCGGCGGCGTAAAGGAATCGACGGTTGCCGACAACGGCAGGCCTTGAAGGGTGGCCGCAATGGCCTGTCTGACTCGGTTGGTAAACATTAGAGAACGTCCTCCAGGAACTGCTCGATGATTTCATCGCGGGCGTTGAGTTGATAAACCATGTGTTCGTTCGGCGCGTAGCGGCCGTAGTCGATGACGATGAACCAGGTGCCATTCTTGTACTTCTCGACGCTGTTCAGCTCCGGGTGCAGGTACACGCTGCCGCCGGGAATGGTTTCGTCGGCCACCAGGGTTTGCAGCCAGTCATTGATGCGCTTGACCTCCTGGTCCATGAAGGACTTGGTGAGGTTCTTGGCCATGGCTTTCTGGCCGGCCTTGACCAGCTTGCGGCTGATGGCATCTTCCAGGCCGACGTAGCTGATGAACTTGCCGGTGATGGAGCGGTTACCCAGCAGCGAGAAACCGCCGAGGATGGTGCGGGCGTAGTAGCTCACGCCGTAGCGGTTGAGCAGGTCGCCTTCGGTGGAGGTGTCGAGGATGTTGTACTCGACCACGCGGGAAACGTCCTCGGCGAAGGTCACCTGATTACCCGGGCTTTCCCACTGCTTGACCTTGGCCAGTGCGGCGATGGCCAGCGAGGATGGCGACAGGAACACATTCTTCTTCGCGGCCTTGGAGTACACCGACGGCATGTTGTGTACCAGCAGGCAACGGTCGAAGCCCAGGTCGGCACCGCCGAGTTCGCCGCTGTAGGTCACTTGGTCGGCGACGGAAGCGTCCTTGCCATCGAGCACCACACGGGCCTTGATGCGTTTACCGAACGAGGCGAACTCACCGGCTACGGCTTTGGTGCCCGTGAAGCCTGGAGCGCCGATGATGGTCAGGTCTTCAGGGACGCTGCTCAGGGCAGCCAGGCCCAGCTTGCGACCGGTGACCGGGTCGTTGCCGCCGATCACATTGTTGATCGTGTCGGCCGGGGTGGCGCCTTCTTCGACGATGACCACATAGACCGGCACCTTGACCACTTTGAGGATCTGGTACACCGCCTGGAACAAGGTGCCCGACTCGGTGCCGGTAGGGTCCAGCAGCGCCTGGGTGGTGAAGCTGTTGATGCGAAACGGCGCGTTTTTCGGGATCGACGCATGGGCATTCGGCGCAGTGCCGACCAGGCCAATGACGTTATCGCCAAGGCCACCCATGGCCTCGGGGGATTCAGTGGCATTCACAGTGATGCCGTTGTGCTCGAAGTTCAGGACTTCTGCCATGGTTATTCAGCCTTCTTGGGGGTGGAGTTGAGGACGCTGGTCAGTTCCAGACGGCCGGCGGTGCGCAGGGCGGATGCTTCGACGTCGAGCAGTTCCAGTTCCTCGCCGGCGGTGGACCAATGGCCGTTGCCGATGGGGAATGGGATGAGGACGGTGTAGGTTTGGCGGGTGGGCATGGGTGGAAATCTCCGGGTGGGAAAATGCAAAAAGCCCCTGCGGGGAGGGGCTTGGGGGAGGCGAAAAAAAAACGCTTTCGCGGTGGGGGTTACTTATCTTCTGGCAAGGGGTAGCGCGCCTTGATTTCAGCTACTTTGGCTCGCCATTCTTTTTCCTTCTCAGCCGTACCGTCGAATTGCCATTCGAGGTACATCGGGTCAGCTTCGCTGACATAGGCAGAGCGGCGGGCAGCAATAGTGCTAGCGAGCGCGGCTGCGGCCGTGGCGTTCTCGATCAGCGTCTGAGCGGCCTCATCGCTAAAGCCCAGACCTTTGAGGGTCTGCGGGCTGGCGGGTACGTTGATCAACGAGTCGCCCGCAGGGGTTACCAACTTTTCGATAAACAAAGTCATTTGATCACTCCTTAAACCTTGGCGGTATAGCGAATGTCGTTATCGTGGGAATAAGCCAAACGCTTCTCTTCGAGGGTTTTACCGAGCGCAACCTCTGCCTGAGCCAAGGAATAAGGTTTCACCGCCCAACGAACTTCCCAATCGGCGTTAACGTCATCCTTCATAGTCACTTCAGTGTCTAACTTGCTGTAATTAACAGGATAATCAAATGTTTTGGTGATGGTATAGCTCAGCCCACCCCTCAGGTACATCCCAGAAAACTGCGGAGCATTCGTTAGTTGTCCAGCGACCAAACCCAAGTACATGGGCTTGAGCCCAGTAACGGCACGTGCTGTACAAACCATGCCAAACGAAACACCTCTCACCGTTTCACGGTAAGTCTGGGAGATGCGCTTGATAGCTAGGAAGTTAGCATCACCGTTCCATATATACCCGACGCCCTCGAGTTGCAAGTTCAAGCCAGCGATGTGATAAATCCCCTCACCGAAGGGTGCTTTGTCACTGTCTCGATAAAATACCCGCGAGACGGTAATTTCTGTTTCACCCGCCTCGTTACCAGGCATAGTCCACCAAACAGGATAAAACACCTCGGTGGACAATCCAGTGAGGTCAATATCCTGTTTATAAAGCGCACGACCATTAATATCCTTAGCCTGCACACTATTACGCCAAGCAGTAAACTGACTCGAAGCGGCCTCTACCCGCGCATCAATCTTCCCAATTTGGTTGGTAACCGTCTCCGTAAGCTTGTTACATGCATCCACAACCTTCGTGATAGTCGTTTCAAGTCCCATCATCAACTCCCTGTCAGTTAATCTTTCCAGCACTTTTGTCAGTGCTACTACTTCGCTTCAAGATGCATAAGCCGAAACATCAAATCAACGTGGCGGGACATATTGCCAACCGAAGCCGCGGCCATAATCGCGATCTCCTCCGCCAACAACAGATTCAAGTTCTCACTCCCCACCACAATCGTCACGCTATCCGCCGGCAACGGCGAAACATCCAGCGTAAACTTCTGCAGCACCCGCGCCGCTGCTGCTTTATACGTCAGCAACTTCCCCGCCACGGAATACACCGCCAGCAAGGTCCCACTGGCGAGGTAAAACCCGAACTCGCCAATCTCATACTCGCCGTCGCCATCAAACAGCGCGGCCATCCTGAGTTGGCGCTCGCCCAGGTCTTCGTAATCAACGATGGCCACCCGTTGGCGCTCGTCACGCAAGGCCACTTCGCTGCCGTCGGGGTTGTAGCGGCCGGTGCCGGCGCCGATGTGGGTGATTTCGCCTTTGAGGCCCTGGTTCTTTGCCTGCAGCACTTCATCCAAACCTTTGGAGGTGAAGCGCACCAGGCGCGTGATTTCATCTGTCATGGCTGCGCCCTGAGGTCGTAATCGTTAATGGTGTAGTGCTGGGTAACCCCGGCACTGTTGAGCCGAGCCACCAGCGCCAATTCCGGCAACGCGCCGTTCAGATAGAACTCGCCGTCGCTTAAAGGCGCGTCGAGCACTTGCGTGAGCGCGAGCTGGCCTTCGGTCTCATGCACGATGGTGATCGTCGCCTGATCGCGCTCACTTTTTGCCGCGTTGATGCGGCGGATCAGCCGGTTGTGGTCGCCGCTGGACCAACTGCGCCCGATGATCGCCTGCACGTCGAAGGTGTAAGGCACGCCGAGCGGACGTTGCTGGTACCAGGCGCTGATATTGGGCGTGAAGCCCAATGACTCCACCGCGTGGCTCAGCGCCTTGGGTGTGCCGGCCTGGCGCTGGATCTGCCAGGACAAGGCTACGGTCAGGCGCTTTTCCGCTTCGCTGGCCTCGGCATCCCATTCGCTGACGCCGCGGTCGGCGGCCAGGTAAGGCAGGAATTCGCTGGGCGTGTACAGCGGGTTCATCAGCGCCGGAAACGGCGGGGTGACGCGCTCAAGCAATCTGCCGAAGCCCAGGTCCAGGGCCTTTTCCAGCGGTGAGCTGTTGGCGGGCAGCAAACTCGCTTTGGGTTCACTCATAGCGTGCGCACCTCCACCTCGACGCCCGTGCAATACGGGGCCTGGAACGCGGTACTGACAATCGGCGCCAGCGGTTCGAGGATGTGCAGTTGCGCAGCGCCGGCACTGTGGATGGCGTAGTCGATCCAGCTGGGGTCCACCCGCCCTTCCAGGCGGTGGCAGGACTCTGCGTAGTCTTGCAGCAGTTTCTGCGCCGCCACTTGGGTCAGCCCCGAGTCCGGGCCGGCGTTGATCTTGGCCACCACACGAATTTTATAGGGTTGAATCTGCGCGCCTTGGACGCTGACTAGATCGGTTTCCGGCCTTACATCTGGCCGTGCGAAATGTCGACGTACGCCGTCAAGCAAGTCGATAGATGGCGTGCCGTCGCCTTCCCTGGAAAGCACGGTGACCATGACTTCACCCGGTGCGGTGCGGCGAGCGTTGCCGTCCTTGACCTGGGCCGCGTAGCCGTCGGGGTCGAAGGTGTAGGTGACCGTGACCACACCGGGTGTCGCGCTTTGTACTTTCACTGCTGGGCGCTCGCCCAAGGTGAACACTTCGCGGCGATACTGCATGCGCGAGCCCGCCGCTGGGGCGTGGGGTGCCAGGTAGTAGCGCAGGCGGGCGTCGTCGTCGCTTTCCAAGGTGGGCGGCACCGGCGGGAACGCGGCCGGGTCGCCTGGGTCGAGTACTTGGCGTTCCAGGCCCATATCGGCCAGGCGCGCATCGAGGTTGCTGCCGGTGGCCCACCACGCCAGCATCTGCTTGATGCGGGCGTTGTATTTGCGCTCATGGGTTTGCAGACGCACGCAAAAGGCTTCCAGGGCCAGGGTCAGCAGTTCGCTTTCGTTGTCGAGGCTGACCTGGAGTTTGGCTGCGCTTTGCGGCGCGCGGGTGGCGACATAGTCGATGACAAACGCTTTGAATTCGGCCAGCAACGGTTCGAACTCATCGACCTTAATGATGGCCGGTTCCGCCAGTTGGTTCTGGCCGGGGATCAGCATGCTCATGTCACGACCTCGAAGGATTGTTGGCGGTTTTTCCAGGTGCCGGCAAACCGCAACAGCAGGCCGGCGCCTTGGCGAGTGGCGACGATGACCTGAGGGTCGAAGTCGCCGATACCGTTGTGGGTGTTGTAGAAGGCCTGCGCGGCGTGGCTCTGGGCG
This sequence comes from Pseudomonas sp. AP42, assembly GCF_001728935.1. Taxonomy (NCBI): domain Bacteria; kingdom Pseudomonadati; phylum Pseudomonadota; class Gammaproteobacteria; order Pseudomonadales; family Pseudomonadaceae; genus Pseudomonas; species Pseudomonas sp. AP42. Next base: position 69,882 of record NZ_LYSO01000014.1, on the reverse strand, counting down.
AGGATCAACAGGTCGTCGCCGAGGTTCTGGCCGAGCAACTGTGGGATCAGCGAGCCGTACAACGGGCGCTTTTGCCGCGTTCCGATGGGGGTGGTCAGCGCTCGGGTGGCGCGCTGCACAAATTGCAGCCAGTCGTCGACGGCCGCCCCGGTGTTCCTATCGATTCCAAGCATGGGATGTCCTTATCGGGGGCTGATGACGCGTCCTTGATGGTCCACCACCGGGCCGCTGAAGTGCGCGCCGCCGGCATCCAGCAACAGGCTGGTACCGCCGACTTGCAGGGTGATGCCCTGGGCGCTGAGGGTCAGGCTGGTGGCGCCGACTTTGACGTCAACCTGTTCGCGGGAACCGCTGAACGTGGTCGGGCCGTTGACCCAGTTGAAGGTGTGGCTGGCGTCGTCGTAGTCGCTTTGGGTGCCGTCTTGATGTCGGCGCCGGGTCAGCGTCGCCACGCTGGAGACCGGCGGGAAGCGATCACTGTTAAGGCCGAACAGGGCCACGGATTGCACACCACCCTCCCCCCCGCCGTAGTTGAGCAGCAGGCATTGCTCACCCACCGTGGGAATGCGGGTTTCGGTTTGTGCACCGGCACTGGGGTTGAAAAAGCGGATCGCCGGGGTGAGCAGGTCACCGTGGCTGACCTTGCAGGTGTTGCTGGCCGCATCGACCTGCTGGCAAATGCCGATCCGACAAAAGCTCTCGGCGCGGCGGTAGAGGTCCTCGAGCTGGGACTCCATCTCGGCCAGGCGTTCGACGATCGGTCCCAATTGCATGCGTAACAGCGCGTCGAACATGGGCTACTCCACCAGTGGCTTGTAGTGAGCCGGGTCGTCGATGTTGGAGACGTCCCAGGTGCAGGCAAATAGCGGTTGGCCTGTGGGATCGTCGAGTAACGCCGGCCCCAGATAGAGGGTTTGCGTGAAGGAAACCGTCCAGGTGTCGTAGTCCGTTTGCACGGAAGTGCGCACAGCGGGCGCAGCGACGATATTCGCCGGCAAATCGCACTGTGCCTGGGGTAGGTTCCAACGGTTATCCAGCACCAGGTCCATCAGTTGGCTGGCCAGGTCGCAGGCATCGAACGGCAATGCACCGGGGGCGACCATGGCCCTGAGTGAAATGGCCAGAACGTGGGCCTTGCGCCCTTCACGGGAGCGAATGCCCGGGCCATTGCCTTCGACCGTAACCATTACGCCGGTTTGTTCAGCATCGCCTTGAAAGTCCTGGTGACTGCCAACCTTGATGTCCGGGAAGGCCGCATGCAGCGCCGCGCCGATGGCTTGGGGCAGTTGGGATGGCTTTTCGATAAACGTCATTTTAAGTCGCGTCCTTGCAACGATTAGTGCGGGTCCTGGCCGGAGCCTTGGTTGATCCCGATGCGCTTGGCCGCCCATCGCTCATAAAGGCCGATGGCCACGTCGGCACCGGCCATGGCGGTCAGGCAACCAATGGCGCCGGCGGTCCAGATCGACATGCCGGCGGCGTAGCACAGCATCAAGGCCGACACCCCGCAGACCATGCATGCCCCGGAACGCAGGGCCAGACGGCGGATCAGCGACCAGCCACGTGCGCCCTCTTTATCGGCGCGCCACATTTCACCTGAGACCCCGCCGATCACCGCCAATACGATCACCAGCCAGATAGGCATTTCCGCTAACGCTTGCTGTTCATTTGTCATGTCACGCCTCCTGGCTGAGCAATAAATAGTCCGTATTTCATTTACAAATGCTTGGGTAGGTAGGCATTCCAAAAAGCCCGGTCGCCCGGGCTTTTCAGTAATGATGTCCTCGGACTTTCGGCGCTACTGGCGCGGTACGGTCCTTTCCTCGATGTTTTTCCGACCACGATCCCTGTCTGCCGGATAACTGCTTCTGGTGCTTTACGCTGCACACCCGGGTCAGTTGCCAACCCTCTGAACCGTTAAGGCCGGTTCATCGCTGCCTGTTGTTGAAGCGTTGAAACTAAAGAGCGTCGGCATCCTTGCCGGTGTTGCCTGGCATCCGTGCCATCGCTTCGATGGCGTCCTTGCCGATGTTGCGTGCCTTCCTTGTCTTCCTTGGCAGCATCCTTGCCGCCTCCACCAGGCCTTGTTGGCTGGCTTGAGGTGAAGAATATGCATGTATGCATATACAGTCAATGCACAGATGCATTTATTTTTGCCATGAAAATGCACGAATGCATTGGAAGCCTTGCGGGCTTGGGCTTGGCCGGTTTTCTAGGGCCGAAAAAAAACCCGCACATGGGCGGGTTTCTTCTTACGCGTGGAGGTTAGCGGGCGTACATGCCCCACCAGAAAACATGACCGAGGATACTGATCTGCTCATCCTGGATCTCCTGAAAGCTGTAATCCTCATCCGGATGTTCATCACGGTTGAAGCTGCGCAGGCGAATCCCGGAAGGCAGGCGGTAGAGCTGTTTAACCCGCAACTGGCCGTTGTGATTGATGGCATACAGGTCGCCATCGACGATGTCGCCAATGCCGCTCTTGCCGGCATTCACCCCTACCGTGGCGCCGTCGCGCAACACCGGCAACATACTGTTGCCGCGCACCGTCACGCACTTGGCCTGGTCGAACTGCACACCGTTATGCCGCAGGCTGCGCTTGCCGAACCGCAGGCTGGCCTTCTCGCTTTCCTCGATGACGAATCTTCCTGATCCAGCAGCCAATTCAACCTCGCGCAGAAAGGGGATCGACACCTCGTCATCATTAACGGGGGTGTCGTCGTCCCACAGGCTTATGTCCTTGAGTTCCGAATGCATCGGGTCGCGCCCGTCATCGCGCAAAGCGCCCACTGCTGCGCGCCCGCGCAGGTAATCAGTGCTCACGCGGAAATACTCGGCGATACGGGAGATGTGTTTATCCGACGGATCAACGATCTTGCCGCTGAGGATCCGGGACAGTGTGGATTGAGGCACGCCAGTGCGTCGGTGAAGCTCCGTGGGGGAGATCCGGTCGCGGTCCAGCAATTCTCTTAAGACGATAGAAACGTTGCGTTTTTGCATAGCGCGGATAGTGACGGGAGTTTTGGGGGTTGGCAAATGCTAATTTGCATATCTATACATAAAACGGATGCATTAAGTGACGTTTCGGCCAGTAAAGGAGCTGGAATCGCGTGATAGTCTCTACCTCACCACCGAAACAGATGGGGATGTTTAATGGAACAGACCGCATTTCCCGAAGCAGGGAGAATGACACCGGCAGAGATTGATATTTCAGAAGAAGCACTGCGCTTTGCCCGCTCAAATAAAAAATCAATTGCCAAACGGCTGACAGACAAAGCTATCTATCCATCAGAAGAGTCGCCGGTGTCCGTCTTCATGGCAGGATCACCCGGAGCAGGAAAAACCGAGGCCTCAATCGCTCTCGTGAACCTGTTCGCCGACACCCCCATCCTAAGGATCGACCCCGATGAGCTTCGCAAGGAGTTTGCAGCGTATCAGGGGGCGAACTCGTGGCTGTTTCAACCAGGCGTATCTATTTTGGTCGAAAAAATCGTCGACCTCGCATTGGATCAACGACAATCCTTCCTGCTCGATGGCACCTTTTCGAATCTAAAAATAGCTAGAAGCAATGTGGAACGCTCATTGAAAAAGGGCAGATTCGTACAGATCTTGTATGTGTATCAAAACCCCATGCTTGCTTGGGATTTCGTGAACGCTCGCGAGGAGGCCGAAGGTCGGAGAATTCGTAAAGAGCATTTCATCGAGCAGTACTTTGCGGCACGTGACGTAGTGAACGCCCTTAAGCTAGAGTACGGAGGCGACGTTCACGTGGATTTGCTCATCAAGCATATCGACAACTCTGGACGACTTTACAAAGCAGGTGTCGACAAAATTGACTACCATATTCCCGAGCAGCATACACGGGCCGATCTAGCGGCTAAGCTCGGGCCACCATCAGGAGCGCGTTGATGATATCGATCAAGCTGGGCTTGTCCAAAGGCGCAAAAAGCTCCTTTGCCGACTTTATCCGTGACGCAAAATCCGAGCAGAAAAAGCGCGTCTACAGTGAGGTTCTGACTGAAGCGACCAAGCAGCAGAATCTCGTGATGATGAAGGCAGAAGCGAAAAGAGCTTGATTGCACACCGCCTTTCGAAGCCCGGCCCTGTGCCGGGCTTTTTATTGGGTTAATTTGCTTTTTACCTAGCCGTTTGCAACCTGCGAACCCGCCACCTCGCGTGTTAACCTTGCCGCCATCGCAAAAAATGCTGGGCCAAGCGCCCCCTTTGCCCCATCACTTTCAACGAATTTGCCTATTACCCAATGAGTAAAAACACCTCCGATCTGTCCTCCCACACCCCGATGATGCAGCAGTATGGGCTTGAGCGATGTGCAGGCCACGCACCGCGTGGCTTTCGGGTCGCATCTGTCTAAAACCCTAACCTCATTTTGAAGGCTTTAGGGCCAATGAAACCGTATTAGCAACAGGTAGTATTAGACAGATAGCCACCCTCCCAGGCGTCCTGCCGACGAACACCACTCCCCAAACCAGCAACACCTCGATTACTGTACGCACATACAGTATTTGAGATTCACGCTATGAACGTAGACATGGACACCGACGATTGGCTCGGCTGCCCCACTCCGCTGGAGATGTACCAGCACCAATGCTCAATCCTCGTGGATGAGCTCGTGGAGACAGAGCGCATGCTGCGTCGAGCACGGGCGAATATCGCCGGCCTGGTGCAGATGAACGACCTGCTGATGACCGGAAAGGATCAGGCCGAGACGGCCCTGAAAGGCGCACTATCCCAAGTTGCTACCTTGAACCTGGAAAACTCAGCCCAGGGCCGCCAGTTAAACGGGTTGGCGATAATCACGGAGCAGAGAGACCACCTTCTCAGGGAAAACCAGCGATTGCTGGCAGAGCTGCGGGCACTCAAGGAGCCACAGCCCTGACGTACGCCTGGCACGCACGCAAGGCTATTATGGCGTTGTCCCCGTCATCGGTGATGCGGACAATTCGTTGCGCATGCGCTGGGTCAAGTTGGGCTCGACGGGCTGCATGAACCACACCGACGGCGCCGGGGGCGGTAGGCACGTTGCAGCTACTGGCTGAATCCTCGGCAATGAGGACTGACAGCCGGACATCAGCAGTAGCAAGCTGATCACGCAGGCGAACCTGGTTGCGTTGGGCATCGGATAATTCCTTGGTGTGTTGTTGATCCTGGAGCGCGAGCTTTTCCTCGGTGGCCAGGCGCTTATCCAGCTCAGCCGACTGCTGACGCCAGGCCTCGCCAGTGATTGCATCCAGTTCCTTCTGGTGGTGGGCGCCCTGCTCCGCGATACGCTCAGCCATCTTCTTACCCAGGCGCCAGTCCTGAACTTGCCACGCCCCGCCAAAGCCGATGGCCAGCGCCAGCAGGATTGCCAGCCCCAGGCCGATCAGCTTCTGTACGGGCGTCATCACGGCACATCCTTGAAGAAGATGTGGTGACCAAGACGCAGCGTCTGCTTGGCCTTCGCCGCCCAGGCCGGGGCCTTGGGCATTGTGGTTGCGTAGTAGTGCGTGGCGCCGCCAGTTGGATCCGGTACCGCACCAGACATCACCTGGTCAGCCGCACGTTGGGCCTGGGCGAACTGCGCGGCCGGGATCTGCTTTGCACCGCTCAGGTAGGCGTAGTTCGGATCGTTCTGGTTCCAGCAGCTGAACTGCCAGGATTTCAGGCATACACCGGCGTAGCCCTCGCCCCACCATGATTTGGCCTTGCCGTCGAACACACGGTTGCGGATGGTCCAGGCCACGGCGATCTGCCCGTCCAGCCCCTCACCGCGGGCCTCACCGAATATTGTCCGCGCCAAAATATCGCGGTCTTTCTCAGTCGCATTCATTAGATATGACTCCAGGATTTTCGGTTGACGATTTTGGAAATGGTCTGGAAGGCGACGCCGAATTCCCGGCCAATAGTGGTCAGGCTTGCACCAGTCATCCGGCGCGCCCTGATTTTCAGGACCAGGTCGTCGTTAAGTTTTGCACCGCCGTTTTTCGTGCCTGCCGGGATTGTGCCGTGGGCAATCTTGTCGCTCTCGTTTTCGGCGCGCGTCTTCCAGGACAAGTTCGAGTAATGCGTATTTCGGGGGTCGCCATCGCCGTGAGCTACCTCGTTTCGATCTCCGGATGGAGGACCGAGGAATGCCATTGCGACGAGGCGATGAGCTTCGAATGCCTTGTTCTTGCCATTGATGGTGATCTTGAAGCGCGGGTATCCAGCGTGATGCCAGCAGAACGATAGGATCTTGCCCGGAAAGGTGTGGCGACCTGGTGTGCGCCTACGCACATGGCCGTATTCGCTCACCTCGTAATCGCCAGATGCGTGACAGAGGCGCCACTCAATGGCGTCGAGGCTGACCCCGGCGGGTACAGGAATCTCCCTCATCGCCCACCCCGCAGCGTGCGCGCCAGGATGTCCCGGTCTTTCTCGGTTGCGTTCATGCTTTTCTCCAGGCGAAAAAAAACCGCACAAGGCGGTGATGGTTTCCAGATCGGCGATCAGGCCGGAACCACGGGCCACTCGATAGCGTCCGGGTAATGCTCCTGCTCGGGCACTCGGCTCAGCGCAACGCGGTACTTCTTCCAGTCTTTAAGCTGGGCAAACTCTGCATCCGTAGCCTCGTCGACGTCCACCGCATCCTGCAGCGGCGCAACGGCGTAATCCGCGACGGCACGCAGACGGATGATCTCAGCCTGGGCAGATTCTAGTGGGTCCACGACAACCGGCGGAAGCTCCGGCACTTGCTCCAGCGGAATATCGGGCACCAGGATGTGAAGCGTGACCATCGTTTTCAGATCGTAGGGTTCGCCATCCATAGTGACGGTCACGGTCAACAGGCCTTCAGCGAAAGCAATATCGACCTTTGCGGTATTCTCCGAAGGATGCAGCGAGTAGCCCCAGCCCTGGTCCAATGGCGGAAAAGGAACCATGCCCAGGGTGCCCGTGACGCAATACACCCCGACACCAGAGCGGTAGCTGTCGACTTCTGTACCGCCCAGCGAGGTCAGATCGAACTTCGCGCCGGTCTCGCCCACGATATTAATTGCTGCTCTTGCCATGATTAAATCGCCTTGAGGGTGCCATCTTGGGCACGGGTGGTATTTGTTGTGTCGTATATCTGCCGCCACCCAAGCGGGATGCCACTTGCGTTCACCTGGCGCCAGTACAGACCGGCGGCGGTCTGGTAAACGCCAGCAACGATGTCAACAGCCCAAAGGCTGTTATCCGCAAACCTTGAGCGAATCCCCACAGCATTAGGTGCGCCAGGTGCGCCCCCAGTAGTAGTGCCATCGAGATGAGAAATAAACCGGCTACCATCAAGCGCGAAAGAAGAGTTGCCCACAACAGCCGCAGAAGCAGCTACTTCCATTACATTACCTTCATTCAAGCCTACATTTCGATTGGATGCAGAGCCCAACAAAGAATTCCTGCTGTAAAGCTCTTGGGTCATAGCGTTTATCTTTACGGCGGTGCTGCGAGTAGTGTCTCCGCCTGCTCCTGTTGGCGCGGTACCAATATTGATTTCTTGTCTTGCCATCTATCTAAACTCCAAAATTTCAAACAGAGAGTTTTCCAAATACAGCCGGAAGCAGAAAGTAAAAAGGATTAGTTACACCTGTAACACTGAACCTTAAAACCGACGCAGCGAAGTCAAATCTTAGCCCCGTCGTCCTACTTTCATTATTCCCTCCCATCATTGGCATTCTTGCATTATTTATCATTAGGTAATCGCCTAGCTCATAGCTCATCGGCACCGAATACCAATTCGTCCCGATACCTTGACCGCTGGTAGTCGAGTGGGTATATGTCCAGTTCTGCACAACTCTGGTAAAGACTGCCGCCTGAGTACCAGAATCGAATATTTGCTTGCCATCCGCTGCCCACAGTCTCAACCCATAAGATGCGGTTGGCTTCGATGAAAAGGCCGCAACAAAAATAGCGCCTGAGTGAGCCTGCCCCGATGTGATACTACACCCTGTCCATGCGCCGGGTGATCCAGCCAGCAGAACCCCTAGCTGAATGAACGACCCGTTACTTTGAGGCCGAATAAAGATAAGAGGAGGCTCCGGCGTGTCAATAGCTGAAGCAAACACAATGGAAGCGCCCGCTGTATACGTGCCTTTGTGAAAAACACACAGCCTCGCATATTCGGAATCAAGAGAGACAGATCCAGCGTCATTAACCACCTCTAGACCATAACTCATCAAGCCCACCTCATAACTATTAAACGCATCGTCGCCAGGGAAATAGAATCATTCGGCCTCTGACCTAGAAAGTTTCTTACAGAAACTACTCCATTCCCCATCTCACACTCCAACTGCCTATTAGTTGATAGGCTGTCGTCATTATTATTGTTGATTGGCAGCATGAAACATACTGAATTGCTAGGACTGCAGCCAGGCACAGAAAACGTTTTTGTTGATCTACCCTCGCCCGCATATGAAACAAGTACGGACAGAACAACCCTATAAGTTGAAGTGCCCGTATCGAATTCCAGCACGCCAGATGAAGACCATATTCTCAGACCGAAACTCATTCGCTCAAATCTCCGATTTGGACGCGCTTGATATTCCCGTTGTCCCAAAATCGCAACGAGCGATTAGTCATCGTTGCTCTGCCCTGCCCAGGAACAACGCCGTTCATTTCAAACGTCCCGTCGAAGAATAACTTCCAACCCGTCTTGCCTGGGTCATAGTTGTTCGACTGGATGTAGTTACCGATCTTGGCGTTTGTTATTGTGCCGTCCTGGATGAACGCGGCCTTGATAAAGGTCTGCCCATCCTGGACCGCGAACGGTACTGAACCTGCCTGGCCGATGGCGAACCTGTCAGCGTCAATGATGAACTGCGACTGCAAGCCGCCAGGCCCATTCTCCAGGCCAAGACCGATACCGGCGTACTTGTAGAGCCCGGTGGCGGTCTCGTACTGCATCCGCACCGACCAGTTAGCCGTGACCTTGCCGTCGACCGTTTGAATTGCCGTGGTGTTGGTCTGGATAGCCAAGGTGTTGCCGTTAACCGAGTTCTTGACCGTCTCAATGCTGGACGACAATGCGCCGTAGGCATTGATTCTGGCGGTTTGCTCAGCGACCACCGCGGCGGCGTTGTTGGCCACCTTCACTTCCACTGTGTCGGTTCGCTGCCCCTGCACCAGGTCACCCTCGATCAGGGCGGACTGAACAGACCAGACGCCAACGTAGCTTTCGTCCGAACCGATCAGCGCAGTGTCATCACCCTGGAGTGGTGGATTGACCTGCAAGTAAATGCCGTCAACCCGCTGCGCCGTGGTGGTGACCTTGCCGTCTAGCGTGGTAACCGTGGCCTTGAGGGTGCTTAACCCGCTGGCCGTGGCGTTCACGCCCGTTACTGGATCGTTGACCGTGACCTTCACCGCATTGAGCTGTTGCGCCTGGGCCGTGATGTCCTGGCCATGCTGGTTGATAGTCGCCGAGTTCTGCTGAACCTGCGTTACCAGGGCATTCACCGTCTGAGTTACCATGCCGATGTCGGTCCAGTAGGTAGCGTTCGGCGGCGGACTGTTCGCCGGTACTGGGCCGTTCGCCTGATACAGGTGCTGACCCATGCGGACGATATCGTTAAGCGCGTACGCCTTCGCAGGATCGTACTCCAGCGCATCGACGATCTGGTCAATCAGCCCTTCCAGCTCATCCTTGGCCGCTTCGATGCGCCCATTGACCGAGCCAGGGCCGTTGCCGTCGATAAGGTCAATGCGCTCCTTCAGCAGCTGGCCAAGGGAGGTTTCGTCTATCTGCCCCTTGATCTGCTCAAGAATCGGCCCAGCATCAGAACTGGCTTGCCCCATCACCCCATTCACCACCGGATAGAACGGACCGATGTTGCCGGTACGGTCCACCAGGCGCGCCCAGAAGAACAGCGTTGCGCCCGCCAACAGGGACTGCATCCGGTAGTCGGCCTGCGGATATGCCAGGTCGGCCAGCTTCGTCGCGGCCGGCAGGTTATTCGCCGGGCCATACCAAAGCTCGGTACGCTGGGTATCCTCGGCGCCAGCAGGGAAGCCCCACTTGATGCTGATCCCGAACAGTTCGCTTTTGGTGGTCAGGAACGACACCGCAGGCGGCAGGCCGGTCTTTCCTTCCAGATTGGTCAGGTTGGAGTTTTTCCAGATCGACGAGATTTCAAAGGCGCTCACTGCGCGAACCCGAGCCAGGTAGGCGCCCGAGTAAATACCGGTGACGTCCACGCTCGTCGAGCCTGTACGCTGCACCTTGATCCAGTTGCCGTTGTCCTTGCGCCACTCCACGTCATAGGCGACGGCGCCAGCAACAGCGGGCCACGAGATGTTCATGGTGCTGATGGCCAGGCCCTGGTCGATGGAAATGTTCGATGTGATCGTGACGCTCGCCGGTGCCGGAACCACAGTGATCGGAATCACGCTGATTGGGCGTTCTTCCAGGCGTGCGCCGGTATCAATGCTGGAGAACTTGCTTGGCTCGTACTGCAAAGCGCTGATGTCGTAATCACCCTCTGGCGTCCGTGCGGTTCGCATCACTCTATATAGAGGGATTGCCAGGTCGTCAGCGTCGATCGCCCACTGGAGTTGTGCAGCAGGTGCCTCACTGTAGGCCACGGTCACGGTTACATTACGACCGCTCACGCTTTCCACGGTGCGTCCTTCTGCCCGCCCGCCCGGTAGATTGATCACCAGCCGGTCACCGGCCTTCGCCAGGGTGTCGCGGTCTAAGGTGATGACCTTCCCCGCCGCTGCCGCAATGCGCCCGCCGATCTCCCGGCCAGCCAGCAGCGAGTCGGCAACCGGAATGATGAAGCCAGGCAGCGGGATACGGCCTTCCATGCCGGTCCTGAAGCTGATCGTGCGGTCCTGGTTGTTGCTCAGGACTAGCCATTTTGCCCGACGCTGGGCTTCAGATGCCCGGGTGCAACCGATGGCACTGATCTCAGTCGGCTTGTCGCCCAGGCGGCGCTGTAGCGGCAGGTCTGAATAGACCGTGACGTCGGTGTCGTAGTTGTTGAGCGGGTTGTCGTAGCTGACCAGACAGCGAGTGAAGCGGGTCTTCGCCGAGGCGCTGCCGTAGGAGATCTTGCCGTCGATGACGTTGGACCGGGTGAAGACGTAATCGATGTCCTGCGCCCGAGGCATATCAGCCTGCATGACCAACTGGCCCTGGGCCCAGTACGTCATCCCGCGATAGATACCGGCGATGTCGCGCAGCAGTGACCAAGCGTCGGCCTTGCCCTGCAGGTTCATGTCGCACAGGAAGCGCGGCTCAACGCCATCAGCACCATTGGGCACCATCTGGTCGCAGTATTGCGCGATGCGGTACAGCTCCCACTTGTCCACCATCCACGGCTTGATGCGGCGGCCCAGGCCGAAACGGTCCTGGGTGCAGATCCCGTAGGTGATCCAGGCCGGGTTGTTGGTCCAGGCCTCCTTCATCGTACCGTCCCAGGCGCCAGAGTACGTGCGGGCCACTGGATCATAGTTGCTAGGCACCTGCCAGCGGCGGGCCTTGCACTTCACGGTGACGGCCGGAATATTGGTGAACTGCTCGGCGTCGAACTCGATGAACAAAAGCGCAGTGTTCGGGTAGCGGAGCTTCGCGTCGATCACCTGCGTGTAACCGGCAATGAACAGGCTGTCCGCAATCTTGTCGGTGTTCTGGTTTGGCGTAATGCGACGAACACGGATCAGCCAGCCACTTGTTGCAGGAGGCAGATCAATGCGCAGGGACCTCTCATATCGAGTAGTGGTCTTTCCCGCCAATGCGCCGACCAACACCTCCTGATAGGCACCGCCATCCGTTGCCACGTCGACTGCGTATTCAATGCGATAGCCGTTGATATTGCCTTCGCTATCCTGGCTCGCCAGTCGTGGCGTTGCCAGACGGATGCGCGCCGCCGAAAGCTGCAGGTTGGTCAGCGACTGCACCCAAGGGGTACCGCTACGTAACTCAATATTCAGCGACGTTTCATTGTCTACAGACGGAATACCTGGAATGTAGGTCTGATCTACGGAGCCGGGACGCCAATCCCACTTCACATTGGTGAAGTTGAAGTTGCCGCTCGCATCCTGGATAGGAGTGTTATCGAGGAAGATGTCGCGCGCCGTCGGGGTTCCGTCAAATTCGCCCTCGCCTATGGCGATCAGGATCTTCGCAAGGTTGGTTGAGCGCAGGCTGTCGGGCGCCTCTACCGGCGACTTAGGCTTACTCTCGCCACCTTTTGACCCGTGTATGTCCAGCTTCTGTGCTGCGCCCATGCTTTCCTCCAGGCAATAAAAAACCGCCTCTTGGGCGGCTTGTTCGCATCGTCGTGTCTATGTCTTGTCCTCGGCGTAAATCGATGCCGAGATAATTGCCCCGCCCCACCGGCGCTCACCGATGCAAATGGGAACAGGGTTGCCGCTAGCCGTGGTGTTCTTGGCCGAGCCGAACGCGTAGCTGGGCATGTTTTCTGGTGAGGCGCTTTGCTTGAGTCCGGACGCCTGGGGACTAAGCATCTGAATCACACCGCCGGCGAGTAATGCGATGCCAGTACTGAGGGTCGCACCTCCGGTAAAATAAGACGCGGCGATCAGTACAACGCCGATGATTGTTTGGAGCAGGCCGGCGCGCTTTGCGCCCTCTACCACCGGCACAATCCGAACTTCCTTGGTCCCACCCATGCCGAATTGATCCTGCCCGGCGTTCTTCCGGTTGCGGAAGATGGCGAAGCGCAGGCCGAGCCGGTCAAGTCGCCGGATCTCTGCTTCGAACCCGTCAATGGTTGACTTCAGCGCCCTGAACACCTCCCAGGTATCGCCCGAGCCAACCTGGCGCCGGTGCAGCCTGCCGAACTTCTGGGCCAGCGAGCCGGACAACTTGATAGTGGTCATCGGCGAATAAACGATGGCGCTCATCTAGCCTCCTTGTGTCGAAGAATTAAGCGGGTGCGCTGGAGCCACGGGCCGCCGTAGACGATTACCTCGGACGGCCGGCCATACAGGTGGTGCAGCACAAAGGGGCCGGGGCCGAACACGCCAGAATCTTCGCCAGGCAGCTCCGGCTCTGTCCCCAGGTATATCCCTGCGTGGTTTGGGTGGGCCGTGCGGCCGACCTCCATCACGATCATGTCGCCGCGCTGCGGGGTGTCGACCTGCTCGAAGCCGGCGGCGGCGTAGTTCGCCTCGTACAAGCTGGTGCTGTCTGCGCTCTCCCACCAGCCATCAGCCCGCTGGAAGGACTCGAACTCAAGGCCCCAGTCGCGCTGGTACCAATCCGCGCAGACCTGCCAGCAGTCCCAGGCGCCGTGTACGAACGGGCGCTTGAGCAGCGCCGTGCTGCCGGTCGGCGTGATCGTGCGCAGGTCGCCCTCAGGCCAGGACAGAATGTGCCAAGGCAAGGCCGTGGCCTCACACATCGCCAGGTCTCGCGACGACGGCCTGCTGGTGGCGTCCGGATGCGAGTGCACGATGCCGATCACCTGGCCCTCATCTTCCGCCGCGGCGTAGTCCTCCGGCTCGAGCCGGAACTCTTCGTTTGGCTCGGTGGCGATGTTCCGGCACGGGAAGTATTTCTGCGCCCTGCCCACGGCCAGTACCAGCCCGCAGCACTCTTTCGGGTACTCGGCGACCGCATGCGCCTGGATGGCAGCAAGGATGTGTTTGCGCATGGTCAGCTCCGGGCGATCAAGGACACAGCGGGGAAGCCGCCGAATGGCAATGGGTTATCCGTGCCGAAGCGCGGGTCGCAGCCCTTACCAAGGGTTCCGTCGCACTCGTCCAACTCAGGGTTGTCGGTGACTACCCCGTCCTTTGTGACGTAGGGCCCGGTGTATCCGCAATTGGGGCCTCTGTAACCCCCCGTGAGGCACCAGTGGCATAACGTAGTCATCTGCCGGCCGATCGTCTCGCCGCCGACATCACCAGGGCTGGCCAAGTCCCAACTGACCGTCTCGCCGTCCTCGTTGGTCTTCTGGTCGACATACCAGACCTCGATCGATTCCTGGGTGGGATCGGCCGTGATGTTGCCGCCTTCGAAGTTCACTGCGTCGAGGAACTCCGCCAGCGTGTTGCGGATAGTCAGCTTGAACTCGAGTAGATCCTCGAAGGCCAGGCAGAGCACGGTGATTCGCCCGTTGACGTTGCCGACCGAGAGCTTCGGGCGTACCGCAGTGCCGTCACCATTCGCCTCGCTGCCCTCGTACTGCATGGGCCAGGCGCCGTACTCTTCGCCCTTCCACCAGATCGCCTTGGCTGGCAGTTGGTCAGCGTTGCCGCCGGCGGCGATCAGTTCTGCAGGCGTGTGCGGTATCGCATGACCATGGAAACGCAGGACATCGGCGCCGTAGTCGCTGCCGTCCAGCTCGAACAGCATGACTTCGTTGCCAGGCTCAAGAGTCTGGATAGCATTGATCAGCGACATGGATTGACCTTTACGGGTGGAAGGCGCGCTCGAATGTCGCCGTCACTTTGAATACGCCCCCACCCATGGGGGTCGGGGTTGGGTTTTTGCATGTGAACAGGCCGAGCTGGCCTAGTGGCGTGGTCCACAAGAAGGCCTTGGCGCCCTTGTGACGGTCGAAGAAGGCCATCATCGCCACGGCTGAGGATGTGTTGCCGGTGTGGGTGATCGGGTAGGCATCGACTTTATTGTTGATTCCGTCCCCGACCTCTTGCTTGTAGCCGTCCCCGAACTGCGAGGTGCGCACCCGATACGTGATATCGGGCGCCTCCCCGTGCTGGGTGGGCCAGGTGAATGTCTCGATCGCCATGATGGCTCCGGGTAGAATGATTTTTTGACCAAGGAAATGGGTAATTACATGAAAATGAAACTGGCAGAAGTAAGCGTCTACGAAGACACTCCGGACATTGGGAAAACCAGCATCGGCGGGAGTGTCACAATTTCGCTAGAGATGGAAGATGGACAGGCCAGCGGAACCTTCGGGGTGACTTTCGAGCATGAGGGCGCGAAAGATCTGACCTATCGCCAGCTTGAGCAACTCGTCCTTGATAAGGTCCGGTCATCCCTGACCGAAATTTAACGGCGAATCATTGCCGCTGCTTATCTCCCGTTGATCACGCGCCACGTTGCGCCCCCGCTGGGGCTCAACGTTCTGCGTTCATTTGCTGCGATCTCAGCCCGGATCAAGGTAAGGAACTGCGGGGCCAGCTTTTGACCCATCGCAGTATCTGCGGTCGCATCAGCTTCACCATTACGATTGATGTTGATGGTGATCTCCGTCTTCGACTCGGTGTTGCCACCGCTTCCCCCACCGTCACCGCCCAGCGCGCGCACCCCAAGCTCGCCGCCGGCGGTCCTAGTCAGCGGCATGATCGCCTCCGGCCCGGCTTCGGCGAAGATGCCCGCGCCCTTAGCGAAAGCGAACATCTGCGGCTTGTCGTGAACCTGGCTGCTGAAGCTCGACAAGCTTGGCGAGTCGTAGACGCCTCCCTTGGCGTTGGCAGTGATAGCGCTGCCGATGCTTGAACCGAAACTGCCAGCGCCTGCCGCAGCACCGCCGCCACCGAAATAAGCTCCCAGGGCACTGCCAGCCAGGCTGGAAAAAATGCTGGACGCCGCTTGCCGAGTAGCGATGCGCGCCATGTCCGCCAGGATCGACTTGGTGAAGTCGGAAAACGAAAGTTTGCCGGTGACAGCAAAATTCGCGACCGCGTCCTCCATGCTGGAAAAGGCATTGGTGAACAGGCTCTTGGTCTGGCCAGCCACATCATTGGCAGACTGCAGGTAGTTCTGGAAAGCTGACGAAGCACCACTGCGCCAATCGCCTTGGGCTTCCGACATCTTGTCGTAGTTGTCGACCACGGTGTCGCGGTACTTCCTCTCCGCATCTTCCAGGCTGGCTAGGTCGCGCAAGTATTCTTCCTGGCTGTACTTGTCAGGCGCGGTCTTGCGGAGATCCAGCAGCTTCGCGCGCTCGTCGTTGAACTTGTCCGTGGTTGCGTCGAGATTCGCTTGCAGTGCTGCTTGCCGGTCACCCAGGCCCAGCCCGTTTGCTGCGCGGGAGCCGGCCGCTTCCAGTGCGGCCCGCTGTCGCTCCAGCTGATTGACGTACGCCTCCGAGGCGGCCGTCAGTTGCTCAAGGCGACCCTTCTCGCTTGTGGCGATGATCGTCAGCTGACTGTCGGCATCCTTTTGAGCTTTAACCATTCCAGTGCGAGCATCGGCGATCTTCTGGTCAAGCTGGATGCTTTGCGCCGCTGTCGTGGACTTCTTACCTTTCGCCGCCTCGAGGGCATCAATCTCAGCCTGGTACGCCGCGGTAACATCGTCCTTTTCCTGATTGATCAGGGCCGACCGTTGCTTGGCATAGTCCGACAGCGATACCACACCAGCCTTCTGCTCGGCCTCCAGCTCCTTCTGGGCATTCCGGTATTCATTGACGATGTCGGACAGATTGTTTTTTGCGTTATTGAAGCTGGTTAGGTCGACTTGAGAGCTGGCGGCCTTGGGGTCTTTGTTTTTGTCGTTGAGCCCTTTCAGCAAGGTGTCGTAAGCACCCCCTGAGAACTTTTTACCGTCAAAATCGACGCCATCCAGAAGCTTGGACTTTTGGCCCGTCCTCTCAGCGTTCTCGTAAAGCGTTCTGAATTTATCGTTAAGCTTGTCCAGCCCCGCTGTGCGCTTGTTTAGAGGGTTAATCTCATCGAGCTGCGCATCCAGTTCTTTTTGGACCTTGATAGCTTTCTGGTTTGCGTCGGTGTTCTCGCCAGTGATGATTGCCAGATTGGCACTGGCTGCTTGCTTGGCCTTGAGGCTTGCGAGTTTCCTCTCCAGCGCTTCGGTTGAGTCGGTGTCCTCCAGTCCTAGCATCGAGTCAAATGCCGTGCTTGCCTTGCCCAGCCCCGCAGATATAGCCCCCGATACTCCGCCCGCCTTGCGTGTATCAAGCACGCGCTGGGTCAGCTCTATTTGCTTCGCGAGGTCTGGAAACGCTTCCGACCGAATGTAGGAATATGCGCGTTTTGTCGCGTTTCCGATGTCATCCCAATCTCGCTCAATATCGGAGAGAGAGCCTCGATAAGCCTTGAGGCGCTCTAGAGCCGCCTCATTCAAGTTTCCACTCAGGACATCAAGTGCGCGCTGATGATCGCCTTGGTCATCAATCCCCTTGATCACTTGGTACTGATCCAGGGTAAGCAACCCATACTGGCTGCTGATTTTTCCTGCAGCCTCTGTCGCTGTATCACCGGCAGTGGCGAAAGACTTCGCGAGTTCGCCAGCGCCCTGCCCCGTGATTTCGCTGATCGCTGCCGCAGCCTCAGCCAGGTTGCGCATCTGCGTGCCGCTTGTTGCGGCGCCCGACGCAAGCGACACAACCGCTTCACGCGCGCCGGATAGATTTCCAGTGATTCGCCCGGCGCCGTCGGCCATATCCTTCAAGCTGGCAATTGTCTGGCCGGCGCCATTGGTTCCGCCATTAATTGCGGCATTGAACTCGCGCGCCTGTTTCATTGCATCAAAATAGGCGTAGCCAAGCGACCCAAGAACGGTCACCAGTAGACCGGCTGGAATTATCATCCCCGCCAGACTTCGCGCTGATTCGCCGGCACCAGCACCCAATTGTGCAATGGCTCGCGCACCGCTCCCCAGATCGCCCGACTGCAGGGCGTTGGCAAGCTGCATTACGTTCTCTTGGGCTTGGCGAGTGCCGAGCTTCAATTTGTCGAACGCAGTCTCCGTCGCGGTCAGCCCGGCACGGTCCTTACCGATCTTGGCAAGGGCATCCTGGTATCGTTCGGCATCTATCTGACCTGTTTTGTGCAGGTCGTTTAGCGCTTTCTCTTGGGCCTCCAACTTCGCCAGCTTGGCGGTCACCGGGTCAATCCCGTTTACGGTGCGTTTCAGCGCCTCAATCTGGCGGTTTTCGGCGTCAATCAGCTTCTGTTTCTGCGCCAACTCCTTGGCTTCGGCCTTCTCGATTTTGTCGTAAGCCTTACCTAGCTGATCTTGATACTTTGCCTGATCTTCGATAGTGACCAAGCCACCTTTGCGAGCGCGTTCCAACAAACCCTCTGCCCGCACCAAAGATTCAATGCTGTCGATATTGCCCGTCATCGCCTTGTCGAGCTGGCTGATAACGGTGATCTCTGCGGCGGCGCTTTCAGTCGCTTTGCGGCTTGCACCGGATCTGCGATCTATCGCGGCAGTGGACTTATCGACGCCTTGGGCTACCTCATTTTCTGCCTGAGTGATCTTCTTGCCCGTGCTGGCCAAGCCTTCACCAGTCTTGCCTAGGTCGTCGATCGCCTTCTGTGCACCTTCTGCCGAGTCGACCAATTTATCCAGGTCGTCAGCGGCCTTTGCTGCTTGCGAGGACTCAACGGCAATGCCCAGGGAGGCGAAGTTGGTGCTCATTATTTTTCTCCGGGCATAAAAAAACCCGCCGGAGCGGGTGGTGGCTGTATTGATGTTCAGCTTCGAAGCAGTCTTGCTTTTTCGGCTTGGAACTCATCTTCCGAAATAAATCCGCGCTCCTTCATGGACACAAGCTTTTCAAGGGCTTCGTATCTGTCGATTTCTGGAGCGGTGGCGCTGCTCTTCGCTTCCACAGGCTTACTTATGGCGGATGTTGACCAGACCAGCGCAACCACCCACCCTATGAGAGTCCACCCCAAAAATAAGTTAAGAAGAAATATGGAGTCCGTATTTGGGTGCTTTCTGCTTTTGCCGTTAATAGTTGGCAAGAAATAAAGCACACCACCAATAAAAAACAGCATTAGAGAGCCAACCACTCCCGATTCACTAGACATAGACCCTTCTCCTTGATCAAGAAAAGCAATCTACCATTTTCATCAGGAAGCGCCAAAGCGCCGCATGGGCGGGGTACTCGTGGGTTGGCGCCTGGCCAGGCATCCAGTGTGGATGGAATGCCAGTAACTGGGCCAGGGATTGACGTAGTAGCTTTGTGCCTCATTTCTAACCAGGGCAGGACGGAAAATGGCGATCGTAACGAAAGAAACGGCAAAGTACGTCTTCCATGAGACGCCAACTATTCTCGGCGGCGGCGACTGGAACGACCTACACCAGATCGGGAGCATAGTTCCGGCCTCTGGCATCTATCGCTGCGAGGGCTGTGGCGATGAAATCACCTCAAACAAAGGTGACAAATTCCCCCCACAAAACCACCACCAGCACCCGACAGTGTTCGGTCCTGACTTAAAATGGCGGCTAATCGTCAAAACCCAAACAAAAGCGTAAAGGATTCCCCAGTCCTTCGCCTGCAAGCCCACGGACTGGGATAGCGCCAATATCGGCGCTTTTATGACCTGGAGGTCAATGTGAACGAAGGACAAACCATCTTCCCCTATATTATCGTTACCGCGAAAGACGACTACATCCCAGTAGCGGAGAAATTCGCCTACAAAGGTGTTGAAGTGGGGTGCGGTGTCATCACCTTTTTGTCAGAGTCGGATTTTGGGACCATCTACGACGCGCTAAAAAGCGTTGGATCAAGGTATGCGCTGATCTTGGCTGATGATCTTAACTACTTCGGCGACGGCAATTTCGATAGAGCCTTCCATCACATCAACTGACCTTCGTTCTGCTTCCGGTAAAAAGAAGCTTGCCACCGACAACTTCGATTTTACCGCCCTCGGAAAGATTGTACGGGCCGCTGAGCAAGTACTCGGCGCGCCCGTCCTGAACATCAATTTCGACTGGCTCCCGATTTGGCTTATTACCCAGAATCGAGCGCCAAGCGATTACCGGGCTGAACTGATCACTCTTTTGCATACCCACTCCTGCGGCAATGCCGCGTCATGTTGATTGTCTACGTCCTGCTCTCGCTCATCACCTGCAGGGCTTCGGCCTCCATCCGCCGGAAGTCGCTGAAAATGGTTTGTCGCTGGCTGATCGGCACACCACACATCCGGATCACACCGGAGAGAACGCTGTAGTCCATGCCTGTTGCGCCGCACGCGCCTGTGCGCCACTGGGTGCTCATGGCCTCGAAGACTTTGAAGGCTTCCCAGTTGTCCGGCCAGATGCAGACCTCTGTCGCGTAGTCATCCGCGTTGAAGCCGAAGGCATCCGTGCCCTCTAGCGTTGGCTCATAGAGCGCGCGTGCAGCGCTTAGGAGTTTCCCAGGCGGGCCTCATTGAAAGCTTCGGCGTAGGCATTCAGCACGGCCTTCGGCGCTGAGTTGATCGAGTTTACGAGGATTCGCACATTTTCAGGCGTAAACTTTTCCTCGATGTCCCAGCCAACGACGACGTCAAGCAGCTGGTCCGCCTGCAGATCGATCTGAGCAGCCGTGAATGCCTTGAGGTCCATTTCTCCTACCTGTTTGCTCAGCTCGTCGTGCCGCTCGTTCCAGCCTGTGTACAGCTCGGCGAGCGCTGTGCGGTCCAGGTACTTGAACTCGAACTCCACCTTCTCGGCGCTGTAACCGGCGCGCTGGATCATCACCGGCGCCTTGAAGGTCGGCTTCTGGATCAATTTGAACTTGGCCATGAGTTCTCCAATTACGCGGCGTAGCGAATGAATTTAGCGACCACGGCGAAAACGGCGGTCACCGCCATGATGTTGTTCTTGGTCAGCGACGGCACGTTGTCGAACGAGGCGTAAGCGTTGTAGACGATGACGCCACCCGAGGCGAGGTTGATGCGCACTGCGCGCGGCTTCTTGTCGTCGTCAGCTTCCAGCAGTACCTCGTTGTGAGGTAGCGCCGGATCATCCGCCATGGTCAGCGTGAACGACAGCGGGGATTTCGACGTCGGGATTTGGTGCTCGTCGTCTTCCTCGAGAAACGAGTACGTGACGTTTTGTTGCTCGCCGCCGGACTTGTTCGATTCCGTGACCTGGCTCACAGGCACCCAGGTCAGAATCTTGCGCACCGAACCGCCGCCCGCGCCAGCGATGAAGCGCGCCGCATTGGCCGTATTAATCGACTCAAGCACGAACGAGTCGGCGGTCACGGTCTTGATGCGTGCAACCCGATTGTTCAGGCGCGCCCAGCCAGAGGTGACCTCGACAAAATCGCCAACCTCTAGGTCGTGGCCGGCCGACGAAACAACGGCTTCCGTTGCGTTGGTGATCGCGGTAAAAATGATCGGCGCGTCATACGAGGCGGCGATAGCGGCAGTCGAGCCATTGGGTAGAAAAACGGCCATTGGTGTTTCCTCTTTTCAGAAATGACAAAACCCGCTCAATAGCGGGTTCTTGGTTTGCCCAATGGGCGGAATCAGGCGGTGTCGGCTCGATATTCGAACGACACCGGCACAGTGTATGTCGGTGGGTCAGACATGCCTGGGCCAGGATCAACTGGAGACATGGTAACGACGATCACGCCCGCCTTTGTGTCGCGCGCGTACAGTGGAAACAGTGCGGTCAGCTCAGCCACAAGTGGGTTCGTCTTGGTCTTACCGGTGCCGGCCGGGGCCACAATGCTGACCTGATAAACGCCGATGAAAGCGCGGTGGTCGCCGGCAAGCGTGCTGCTCGCGGTATCCCCCGGGAGCATGAACGCCCGCAGATAAGTCTCGCCGTCGGCCGGGTCGTACTGGACGTTCTCGAACACGACCCTGATCGGCTCCATCCTGGCCTTGCTCCAGGCAATCAGCTTGGCCTCGTAAATTGAAGCGATGATGGCGTGGCTCATACCTGGTTTTTCCTGATTGCATCGTCGACAGTCTTTTGGAAGTTGGCCAAGGTGACTCGAACCATCCCGTGCGGTGCTTGTTTGCTGTGCCCATACTCAAGCGGGATTGCGTACGGCAGGTTGTTCACGATGTACGCTGTCTGCCCCGCTGTCAGGGATTGAACCTGCGCTTTGAGCACAGCGATGCTGACGTTACCGCTGACATCGATCTGATCAAGCACTCCCTCGGCCGGCGTATCAATCGAAAACTGCCAGTTCCCGCGAAACCGCCCGCCGACGTAGCCCTTACCTGCAACCAGACCGTTCACATTGAAGTTTTGATCGCGCTCTGTCTTTGTCAGGGGCTTTGCGTACTTCACGCCGCGCCGCAGCTTGCCGGCTTTGGTGAAGTTCGAGTCGTTGAGGTTGATGATCGTGTTACGCACCGCCACCTTGAAGTCGTAGTCATCGGCGGCTCGTTTGTTCGCCTGCCTGTGAATGATATTCGCAGCCCATATCTCAGGGTTGCCCACCGGCGACATACGGATAACGCTGCTTCCGATCTCTATGACGATCTCGCGGATGGTCGCGTCGATACCACCCTTCGCTCGCTCGGCGAAGTCACGAATGTTTTCGGCAAAGCTGCCGTTCATGCTCGCGTATTTGTTCGTCACGACCGCACCTGCAGTTCATACAGTATCGGCGTACCGGCCGGGTTGACCTCTTTCAACGGCGGAATGATTGACCAGGTGCGACCCTGGGCGACAACTTTGTCGAGCAGACCGGGAACCCAAGCCAGACCCTGCGCGGCGATCTTCAGCTTCTTATCGCCCTGCCTGATGAGGCTGTTGTTCTGGAATTCGATACCGGTGAAGTCGAGCAGAATGCCCTGGGCGATTTGCTCGACTGTTGCCCCCGGCGCCTCACCGCCCAGCTCCGGGTCGTACTCGCCAGGCTCCGTCTTGCTTATGGTCACAGGCTGGCCGAACTCTGCGATCATCCCCAGAGCCATCACGGCCATTTCGTCGTAAAAGGCCATGGTGGCTCCAAATGTGAAAAGCCCAGCGCGATGGCTGGGCTCTAATGGTTTAAGCTCTCAGGCGACGAGCTTCAAGCATTTTATCGGCAATTTCTCCAGCAATTTTTACTAGGTTGGACTGATAGGCATCAGCGCTTCCACCGTTAGCACTGGACCTGGCTTGCTCCAGCGCCGCAGCAAAGTAAATATCCCATGCCTGCAATTAAGTTTCAGTTTTAGCTTTTTTGGTCATGACTCTCTTCCTTTAGATGAAGTCATTACGCTACCACTATGCCCTTACAGCGAACAACCCGCGCCTCTGCAAGTAGTCAGCAAACTGAGTAGTACTCGGACGATCCGGCGCTGCCGGCAACAATCGATTGCTGGTGTTGGGGATCGCCGCGTACTGCCGCGTCACCGCCCCCTCAACACGATCGAGCAGCACCGCGCCCTTACGCCTCTCCACCGGATCGATGTCGTCCTGATGAATCTCGGCGGCGAGGGCCATCTGGCCGTACTGGATGCGCGCCGGGAGGTAGTTGTTCGGCTTGATCTCGTGATCCAGCAGCACTTCCCGGCGCGGCCAGGACAAGGCCTGCTCGCTGTTCATCTTGCGGCCTTTCCAAGTCATGCCATCCATCGCCAGGGCGGCCCGGCGCAGCAGCGCTTCCTGCTCGGGAACGCCGACGGGGATGACCGTGCCGAACTTCACGGCATACATGGCCAGGTCCTCGGCGCTCGCGTAGCTTTCGGCGTCAGGCTTGCCGGTGCCGTCCTCGATGATGAGTGTCATGCGTCAACTCGCTGGAATGGTTTGGGATTGGCGGCCGCGTCACCGGCAGCCAGCATTATCACGCCTTGGTCAGATCAGCGACGAGCTTTTCCAAGGATTCTTTCGAGGCGTTGGCACGGTACGGCACCTTCGCTTCATCGAGCTTAGCCTTCAGGTCGGCGACTTCCTTCGCCTCGGCATCCACCTGACCGGCTTTTTCGACCTGCTGGAGAAGGTCATCTACCTGCAGTTGCAGGGCTTTCACCTTCTCCACTTCACCGTCACGTTCGCGGATGAGGCTTTCAACGCCCGCATTTACCGCCTCGAACACCTGAAACAGGCGATCAGCGATCGGGCCAAGCTCGCCTTCGGGGCGAATCAGCGCTTGATCGGCGAATGACTCGACGATCAGGCCGACAGCCTCAAGCTCGGCGCGGAAGGCGTCGATATCGACACTGGAGCTGCCACCATCGATCAGCAGCACCTTCGGCACTTCCTTGACCGTCACGCCAGGGACTTCGTCTGCGGCATCCTCACGACTTTCGGTAACGCTTGCATCGACGATGCGCAAGCCATTCGCCTTGGCCAGTGCCTTCACGTCTTCCTGGTACTGGTGGAATGGGCCGGGCAGATACCAGATGTTCTTGTTGCTCATGATCTTATCCTCGCCAAGCCGGGCGCTGGGCCCGGCTCAGCTGTCGGGGTTACTTAGAGGCGTCACCGATCAAAGCCACACCAGCGGTGTGCTTGATGCTGGTGGCAGTCTTGTCCCAGTTGGTACCGGTAGCCAGTTCGGCGTCGGTTGGCGACTTGCCGCCGGTGGTGGTGTCCCAGGTGTAGCCCTTCAGCCCCAGGCCGAAGGTGTAGTCGGTCTGGAGCGTGGTTTCGATGCGCTCCTTGCCGTTGGTGGTCTGGACGTTGCTGATGATGTCGCGGCCGTCGTGGACCAGCGCAGCGCCTTGCACCAGGGACAGGATGATTTCCTTGTTCGGGGTGCCGGCCTGCATCAGCGCCGGGGCATCCGTCACCACGGAGATCTTGCCCAGAATGTCGATCACGCGGACGTTACCGGCCTGGAACAGCTGGTTCTGGTTTGCCAGGTTCTGGCCGACCAACTTGTGGTAGCTGGTGCCCTGCATCACCTGGGTGACCAGGTTCTGGCTTGCATCGCCGAACTTCGCATGAGCGTTGTTCAGGCCCGCGTAGGTGATGCCAGCGGTGGCCGACACATCGTTGACTGCAGCGGCCTGGGCGGTGATCGCTGCAACCAAGGCAGCAATCGCGGTGTTCAACTGATCCTTCAGCAGGATTTCAGCGAAGGCGCGGCTGGCGACTTCGATACCTTGCGCGGTTGGGCGCTCCAGCCAGGTCATCTGCGATGGCTCGTAGCGGATAGGACCGAAGCCGCCGGCGACTTTCACCGAAGTGTTCTTCAGTTCGGTCAGGTCGGTAGCGGCGACGGCGGCGTTCGTGCTGTAGCGATCCACGCGGCGCTGGGCGGCGGCCAGGGTCTGGAAGAACGACTCTTGAAGGAAGTCACCTGTGAAGCCGTCCGGAGACAGCACGATGGCGCCACGGCTGGCGGCGTTGAAAGCGGCGAGATACTGATCCAGCGTCTCGAGAGTCGCCGGCATGATGTATTCGTTGAAAACCTGCATTTGCGACAGGGACATGAGTTATTTCCTTACGATTTTGGGAGATCCGGGAACCGGCTCGCGATCGCGGCCTGTCGTTCCTCTTTGGTGCCGCCGATTTTTCCTTTTGCGGCCCCGCCGCCACCTCCAGCACCAGCAGCCCCGCCGCCAGATGCCTTGCTACCCGCGATCAACGGCGCGAAGGCCGTGTCGTTTGCGAATTCTGCTTTCAGCTCATCCAGCGTTGCAGCCGAGAGCTTGCCCTGCTGGTCGAGGACGACCACAACAGGCTTCCCGTCGCGCTGCTCGACGCTCAGACGGCGCTCGATGTGCGGCAACAAGGCTTTGGCGCTGCCTGGAATTGCCAGGGCAGACGCGATGTCAGTAGCGGTACGGCCAACGGTCAGATCCCGGATCTGAGTGCTCAGCGTTCCACGCTCCTGTTCCAGCATGCCGTTCAGCTCAGCTTCGCGGCGGTTGTACTTTTCAGACCAGGACTTTTCGAGCTCTTCGACGTTGCCAGACTTGCGAGCGGCTTCTTCACGCTCCAGTCTGGCCTGCTCTTCAGCATCCTTGCGAGCCTTCTCGGCGGCTTTCTTCTCGCCGAGCAGCTCTTCCACCTTCGATTTCAGGCCGGATACATCTTCTGGTTGCGGCAGGCCTTCAATACCGAGGACAAACTTGCCTTCCTTCTCGGTGTAGAGCGATTTAACGGAGTCATCGAGACCGTCAAGAGTGTCCAGCTGATATTTCAAACCCATTTGTTTGTCTCCCAGAGACGATTTGCAGGCCCTGCCCGCAGACATGAAAAAGCCGGCTCATGGCCGGCCTGGTGATTCGGTGTTAGGTTACTTGGCTTCGTGCAACTGCTGCTTGAGCGCGTAGCCCATCAGCGGCCACAGTTCCTGGGTTGCGTTCTCGATGGCGATCTTCTCGCCGATCTCGGCATTGTCGTTTGCAGACGATGCGCTGGCGGAGGGGCGCCCAGTCACCGCGAAGCCATTCACCGTGGTAAGCACGGCCCAGCGCAGGACCTGGCCAGAGGGAGAGACGTGCTTAACGATCTCCGTATGGGAGATGCTGGCTTGCAGCTCTGCGAAGCTGACACGCGGCGCAGTCAGGCCATTGGCTTGAATCTCTTGCTCGATTGCTTTGTCGTTCATGTGGATCTCCAGGTTATTTTATGCCTGCCCGCTCGAACGCCAGAGGCTCAAGAGCCTTCATCTGCACAAGGGTCAGAGGTGAAAAGTTGCGATCAAGCTGCAGTTCGGAGAATCGTTCGATACTCAGGCCACCTTCGCGGAACAGCTTGGCGCGGACCGGGCCGATGGCCTTGTCCTGAAACGCTGATGGCTGCTGCTGGAGCCAGTCGTAATAGCTGAGGTCTGCCCTCACCTGCTGGGCACCGCCGTCGCCGATGGATGCCCGAGTGGCGTCCTTGGCAAACAAGGCGCTGAAGCGAGTCACCGCCACCACCGTCGAGCGGCAGTTGATATGGATCGGAGGCCTCGGCCCTTCAGTCAGCTTGAATCGTTGCTTATCCAGCGTCCGGCATTGGCTGGTGGTCTTCGAATCCAGGGTGCTGACCCACTCCACCGACTGCACGACGTCACTGTTTTCCTTCAGCGTCTCCATGCGCGCCTGGGTGGCGACGTGCTGCACCGCCGTTCGCACGATGGCGCCGGCGTTGCGGTTCGTCGTAGCCAGGATGCCGTCGTTGTACTGGAGCGCCTTGGTGCCCCGGATATTCTTGATGATCTGGAAGTTGGTTTGGCCTTCGAAGAAGCCCTGCCTGATCGCGCCTGTGAGGCGTTGCCGCTCGGTAGCGGTGAAGCCATCAATGAACGACTTGAGCAGCTTCCCGCCGTCGGCACCGCGCACGCTGAGCGGGTTCGTGAGGATCGCCGCCCTGATCGCCGCCGCGCCTGGCACCGCCGCATCGAAGGTGACGCCCACCGGTGCCGCCCGGGTCAGGCTCGTCGCTTCAAACTCGGCCTCGTAGTTGGCGATATCCACCAAGTCGAGGTTCAACTTCTCGCTGTACCGGTCGAAGATGCCCAGCAGCAGGCTATCAACCTCGCTCAGCAGCCGCTCCAGACGCGCAACGGTGTAATCCGTCAGGTCTGCCCGGGTCAGTCGCTCGCGGATCGAACGGTCAATTTCCTTGAGGAAGGGTGCGAACTTCGCAACCTCTCCCGACTTCAACTGCTCAAGGAACACCGCGTGCCGAATGGTGGCGTCAAGGATTGCTTGGTTTGCGGCCATTCGGAATTACCTCGTCGTCATCCAGGTCAGGCCCAGTGCTTTGCGCTTCCAATTCGCCTCGGATGTCGTCGTCCGTTTTCTCCGGGTTGATCACGCCGCGATCGCGCAGGTACTGCCAGAAGTCGCCCTCAGGCAGCTTGCCGCCCTGCACTGCATTGAACAGCGCTGCCAGGATCGTCGCGTCCAGGGTGATCTGGCTGAAGTCTTGATTGAGCTTGTAGACCACTTCGCCGGGGGCGTTGACGAACTCCGCCATCCACTCAAGGCACTGGCTGTAAGCTTCGCTGACGTTGCTCACCACCAGGGAGAGGACGCTGTGTTCGGCGGCGCTGTCGTTGTCAGCCTGGGTGGCTGTCTTCACTGCACTGCCGCGCTCGATCAGTCGGGCGCCGAGCGAAACCATGTCCTGCTTCTTGGCGTCCATTGCCTCTTTGGCGACGGTGTTGGGCTGCGCCTGCCATACGCCACATGCACCATTCACGGGGAGCAACCAAGGCGCCCTCGATCCCAGGAAAATCCCGGATTTTTCGAGGTGGTCTCGCCATTGCTCATCAAGGCCAGACATCCATGGTTGGGGCTGGCCCACCAAGTACGCTGCCTCTTCATAATCCGCGCTGTTGCGGTAATGCCCGATGTTCACTTCGGCCATGTCGTACAGCGGCGAGTCGTCAATGCTGGTGTCGTTGTTCTCGCTGCCCAGGAACTGGAACGGGATGATGCGCCACGGCTGGCCTGATCCGTTCAGCGGGGCAAATGGCGCGACGGTCATTTCCGTCTTGCTGGATCCCTCTTCCCAAACCTCCTGGGTGTAAACGCCGGAAGCATCCAGGCGCAGCACGCGGTATTGGGTAACCTGCTCACTGCCAAACCCGTCGTCAGTATCGACGTCGATCTTTTCGCGCAGGACAACCAGACTCAGCAGGTGCTGGCCGCCAACCTGGCGCGTTTTCCAGTTAATTATTGATTCAGCCGGGTAGCTGGCGACGTTTGCACGGGCGCGGCCTGCCTGCTCGTCGGCCTTGCTCACGGTGCCGGCCTCAACGGCGGCGTAATCCACCAGCAGGCCGTGACGGCCGACTTCGAGCAAATGCCCGATAACCGACTGAGATTGCTGGTAAACGCTGACACCTTGCCCGTCGATGTCTTTTGTCACGTAGTCGAGGGCACCGGGAACAGTCAGCGTTGGCCATGTGCGGAACACCGCGCCCACCAGGCTGTGTTTCGTGCGGCCGGTCGCGTTGTAGAACACAGCACGCTTCTTGTACGCGTCATAGCGGTCCTTGTTGTCCTGGGACTTGTCCGAGGCATTCGGCCTGGGCAAGTAGTAATCGCCCGCGGCCTTGACCGTTTCTGAGCCCTTGCAGACGTCGCGCACCAAGCGCCAGCGGTATTTCGCCGCCGTGTACTCGGGACGGGTGAAAGTGACGTCCGTCATCGAGCGACCCCCATTTTCATTGCGGTGACCGGTTTGATGATCGGGTACTCGCGGTGGATGAAATAGCCGCCGGCATCGTTCGCGTGATCGATACCGGCGGTTTTGTCTGGCTCCCCGTTCGCGCCCCACACCTGCTGCTCCAGGCCGTCGGCATAGGTTGGGCAGGTAAACGGGTTGACCAGGTAGCGGCGCTCGCACTGCGCATTGCAGAAGACGGCGTTCATTGCGTTGATTCGGTCCTTCACAGGCGGGTTTGCCGCTGGAGCGATGACCGCGAACCCGGCCTGCTTGAGCATGGCCAGGTCGGTGATACTGGCGTTCACGGACTTGCGCGAATCGCCCGATGCATCCGGGTAGATCCTGATCTCGCAGGTCTTCTTGAAGTCGTTGCCGTCGTGCTGCCAGTACCGCTCTTTGATGCGGCGGATCATGTCGGGCGTGTCATAGCCGTCGATCAGCTCATCGACAGCCCTGGGCAACCCCTGGTCGCGCTTGACGTGGGTAATCGCCGCCATCTTGCCGACGTTGAAGTCCATCCCGATGAACAGCGGCTCGCCAGGCTGCACGGTGTCGAAACATTCGTTGAGCTTGCGGTCGTAGGCCGTGTAGATCGTGCCGGACGTCAGGTTGACGAACTGGCCTTTGAGGTACGCCATGATCAGCTGCGGCGGATACGACTCCATCAAGGAGGCGATGTAGTCATCCGGCAGATTGAGCTCGTTGTCGAAGGTGCTGGCCTGCACCAGGCCGTACATCTCCTTGAGCGACGGCTTGTCGCGCAGCTGCTTCACGAACTGCAGGAA
Organism: Pseudomonas sp. AP42; assembly: GCF_001728935.1. Classification (NCBI taxonomy): domain Bacteria; kingdom Pseudomonadati; phylum Pseudomonadota; class Gammaproteobacteria; order Pseudomonadales; family Pseudomonadaceae; genus Pseudomonas; species Pseudomonas sp. AP42. The sequence goes on along the minus strand of NZ_LYSO01000014.1, from coordinate 40,386 downwards.
GACGAACTTGAAGCCTTCCGGCGTCGTGGTGACGTCCACCCCATTCTTCAGCCCGGGCAGGTTGTAACGCATCCGGGCAATGATCTTGCGCCAAGCCTGCTGCGCCTTGACGGCAGTAAGCACGTCCAGCTCATCCACCAGAGCTTGGCCGATTTTGAAACCGACAATCGTCTGCGGCTTCTCCATCGACCGGCAAATCACGGTGCCGCGGTACTGCCGGCCGCTGTAGATGTGAACCTCGTGGTTCGCCTGGTTGATCTTGGTCTTCAGCCCCCAGTCGTAGGCAACCTCATCCATGGTCGGATAGAAGATGTCCCGGATCTGCGGGTATGTCGGTGCGAAGTATCCGGCGTTAACGCCCGGCCACTCCATGAAATGCTTGCTCAGTGCCGAACAGCCTACCCAGGTCTTGCCTGAGCCGAAACCGGCAACGAACGCACGGAATTTGTGGGGCAGCGTGAGGAACTGAGCCTGCGGAACGTTAAGGCTCGGCATTCGGCTTCCTCGCATCCACCACGTCGACCTGGATGCGGGTCGGGATCACCGGTTCATCGCCCGCCTCTTCTTTACGTGCCCGGTTGACGTAGATGTCACCAGTTTCTTTCGCGGCCTGCTCGAGGATCTGCATGGCCAGACCGATGTTCTTCATCGTCTCAGCCTTCTCCACGAAGCGGTTCATGGCTCGCAGGCGGAAGGCACGGTTGGCAATCGGGATATCGACAGTCTCTTCCCTGAAGCGCTTACGGCATTCTTCAAAAAACGTCTTCCACTTTTGCCCGAGGTCCCGACCGGAATACTTGGTTGGATCGTATCGCTCACACAGTTGGCGGGACACCTCGATGCCGTATTGTTCCTTGACGGCCTGGCAAACCTGACTGGGAGTATCGAAGCAGGCCAGGGCTTGGACAATAAAGGCCTTCACCTCATCTTTCAGGGCTGCCATAGATTTGTTTTCCGTCAAGGGCTGTCAAGGATTAAGCCAGCTTGAGCAGACAGGTTCCGCAGGCCCTCGCAATGTTCAATTTCCCCACCTCAGCAGGACTGTTTGCAGCATCCACCAACGCTTGAACGTCAGGGCTCGCACCGTAGCGGCGGACCACGCCGACAAACTCTTCGACGTCGTGTCCACGCATCTCAAGCTTCGGCGCCCCTTCCTTGGTGAAGGCAGGCTGGCCGTACTTATCGTTGGCGTGGGCGATGTGATAGAGCTCATGCTCCACCAGGGCGCAGAAGTCGGTGTCACTGCACTGGGCGCAGTAGTCAGCAGCCAAGGTGATGATGAAGGTCGGCACATCACCGAACCAATCACGCATCTGTTGCTCCATCCGGGCCTTCTGCCAGCCGCCGGCGCGGAACGCTACCTGTTCAGCTTGGCCCAGCACAGTGCGCCCCTGCTTATGGAAGCTCGACGATGCCCACATGACCTGTATGTCTGCATCCAGTAGGTGGGCATGGTCTTCGTTGTGAATGCAGCCGGTGTCGGCCAAGATCTCGGCCTGGAGCCATTCCCAAACCTCGGGCGCCGGGGTCAGGCGGATACCGAAGTCTGAGAGGCCGGACAAATCAAGTAATGACGCCGGGGGCATTGGCCTATCCATTGGTTGTCCTCAGTCGCCGGTGTCCAGCAGCACATCAATCAGCTTCTGCTCACCCAGGCGCATGGCACCCAGGCATTGCAGGTCGTCACACTTGGGGCCGAGGCCGAACACAGTCACCTCTCCCTTCACGCCAATCAGCGTCAGGGCGCCCACGGTGCATTCAGGATGCTCGCCGGAATCAAGGTCATCGGCGATCTTGCGCAGGGTCTTGGCGGCTTCGCGCCAGTCTTCCCGCTTGAACTCCAGAACCTTGACGGTCATTCGGTCACCATCTGATGGGTTTGTGCATGTGCATGGCCGTGTAGCAAGCTGACGACCAGGCCCTGAGGCAGTCCGGCGTCCTTGGCAGCGTCCACGGCATCAGCAATAGCCTTGTCGAGGGCACTTACCGCAGCGCTGATGTCTTGGCCCAACGGAAGCGCGTGGCGCAGGCGAGTGACGTTGCTCACGTGTTGTGCCCTTCCAGAGGCTGAGCAAAGGCGAACTTCACGCCGTCATCCGGGAAATACGTGGAATAGGTGGCGTTCTGAAGGATCACACCGTCGGCCAGCACTTCAACAGCTGCATCACCATACTTGGCGATCAAGGCAGCCTTCAGGTCATCCGCCGACAAGGTGAGCGTGATGTCGTTAAAGTGGATCAGCGTCTTCTTGATGCTCATGACAACCTCATTTCTCGCGCCACGATTTGGCGCATTCGAAAACGTGGCGCGGATTACTTGGTCCGGCGCTCGACACCACCTGGCGCCTTGTCACAGTGCAGGCAGTGCTCGCAGTTCAACGTCCGGCACAGCCAGACCTTCACCCGCCGCCAGTAGGTGACCATGAAAATGTGGCGTGCGCCGGCCAGGGCCAGGGACACATGCAATGTCAGGCCGGCACTGGTCGGGCCGAAGAAGATGTTCTGGCTGCGCGCCATGACGACGAAACCGCTGATAGCGATGGCCGAGTAGATCAGCTTCCCGAGGATGCCGTCCCTTACCTTCCCGCTCAGTACGCACCAGGCTGCCCACAGCGCGATAAGGCCACAGGCAATGGAGTTGATCAGTTCAAGATTCATGGTGGATTGCCTCCCCCGAACCGCTGGCGGATAAGCGCCCAGAGGTCAGCGGCTTTGATGGCTCGGTTGATTGCTGCCAGGAGCGAACCGCCGAACGTGCCCAGCAAGAAGCCAATCCCGGCGACGATCTTGGGCTCAGTGACATTCAGGTAAGCGCTGACCATGCTCGCCAGGTACAGCGAGCAGGCAACCCCAGTGACCAAGAACACCATCCAGGCGCGCCAGTCGGACAAGTCGTCCTTGTGCCACCAGCTCGCAACAACAGCCCCAATCAGGCCCGCAATCAACAATTCGAACCTGTCGATCTTGTCGAGCAGGCGCTGTAAATACTCCATGCGCTCGACTCCGTGGGGCATGTTTGGGAATTGAATCGGCTCACACAGCACTCCCAGCTCGGAGCAATGGGTGTGGTGGAGCCGAAAACTAGAAGGCCCCTGCATGTGCAGAGGCCCTGAATGTATGAGATTTCCTGGCGTCTATACCCACGCCGAGCTACATCGACTTAAACGGCATGAACTAAACCAAACAAAATTTCCATCCCTGAAAAGTCCAGAGGTCAGCGCTGTCGCCATTCTCGAACTGAACTCGCCACAGAGGCATTTCGTCCTCTCCGGTAAAGGTGACGTCATCGAAGTACAGTTTGCCTATCGCTTCAATACCTGACTTTGATATGACAGAAACAGGACGACCATCATCTTTCCATTCAGGAAAATCATCTCGCCAATCCATGTTCTACCCCTGTCTCGCATCGAATTATTGAGCCTCAATGTTGACACAAGCCTATACCCAAATGTCGAGGCCCTTAATAGGTGCGGGTGACCGGCGCTGAAGCCGTGGAAGGTCGCCTGTTGTTGCGGCAGGGGATTGGCTATTAAGCAGCGTTGCGACATCTCCGCTTTACGCTCCGGCGCGCCCGACCCCTCTCGTACTGCACTTCAGCTACGCCCGCATAAATTGAAGGAGCAATTACCGAGATCTGAAACAAAAGGACATTATCGGACTTTTAAATTGCACCAGAGAAGAAGGCTAGGCATTGCAGAATGCTGCCATTTAAATAGGCGCAGGCCGTAGCCACTGCCTATTACCTAACCCACTTCTCTGGTGCAACTTGAGGGTCTTTCCCCTCCTGTCCGCCAAAGACTATTACGACGTCGACGCCCTAATGCATCGATCTCGCCTTTCCTGTCTCGCGCCACCCTGTAAGCACAGTGAGGTCAAGGCGCGCGGGCTGCCGGTGTTTTTCCGTAGCGCTGCACTACCGGCTTATCAGCGTCCAGGCCTTCCGTGAGGCTGCCCTGGCTGCAGTAAAACTCAGGCAACAAAAAACCCGGCGCAGTGGCCGGGTTTTCTTGGATCAAGAGTAAGTTGCCGAAGGCAAAACTCTAACAGTGGCGATAAGGTATCACCAGCCGCACGGGAGCGCAATAGGCCCTCATGCGGCCTCGCGCATTTCGTAAATTACCGCTGCCACAGGGCTGAGTGCGCGCCGGTCCAGATCCTCGCAGCACTCGAAGATCAGCTGCAGCACGCCACCCCAATCCCGCTCCCAGTTGCACGACTCCAGGCGCACTTCGTAGACCTGCCACATCCAGGCCCTGAACTTCTCGGCGTTGGCCAGCGGGTCTTCGTTGGACGATTGCCCGCCCTGGTGCATGTGCTGGTACCGCCGTAGCACGCCCTTTACCACGAACTCCAGCTTATCGCGCTTTGCCGCCGTCATCCGTGGAGACCGGTTTTGCACCAGCAGGAATACGACCTCTTCCGCCGCCTCCCGGATATCGTCGTTTTGCTCGGCGGCGTACATGAAGTCACCGAATACGCGGATCTGCGGGTGCAGACGAGCGATTGCCGACTGGATGTGCCCAGCCAGTGCCCCGTGCACTGCGTGGTTTGCCGTAGGGCCGCGCTCGGTGTTCTGCACCACCACACCGAGCTGCACCACATCGGAGGTCTGGCCGGGAGCCGGGTTGTACTTGCAGTCATGCCAAGCCTGGCGCGCTGAGTTGATCTTCATGCTGCCTGCCCCTTCTTGAGTTCTCTGGTCTTTGCCCGGTATTCGGCGGTGATGGCTTTCAGTTGCTCTACGGTGTACTTGCGTGGCGTGTGGTCGGCTTCCAGCGCCTCGACAGCCTCCAGGCCGATGCGGGCGATCAGCCCTTCCCGGAACGCCTGCGAAACCGTTTGGCCCTTTCGGGCGTACTTGGACGAGCCGGCATTACAGCTCTTGCACTGCAACCAGATGTTGTTCGGCACCAGCCGCAGCTCGGGACGGGCACCCTTACCGAGGAAATGACCTGCGTCGAATGCCCCACCAGTCTTCCAGCCCTGCGCTGCGCGTATCTCTTCCTGGCTCAGGCCGCAGCTCATACAGCCGCTGCCGATGCTCAGCTCGTAGGTGCGTCGGTAGTCCCGCACAGCCTTCTCGGAATCCTTCATGTGGTCGCCGCGACTCTTCAGGGCCTCCTTGCGGACCTTGATGTCCTTGCGCTCGATGTCGGCCAGGGCCTTGCGGGCTTTCGGCGCGTGCCTCGGCCCGTCGATCAGAGCGCAGGCTGGACTGCACACCGCCTGGCCCATCCGCGAAGGCACGAATGAGGCCCTACACGCAGAGACGCGGCATTTTTTCGGCTTGGCCGGTTTCCGTTCGATGGTCATACAAGGAACTCCCGAGTCTCACACTGCTTTCCGGTCCTGCGGATGTATTCCTTGCGCTTCGAAACGGCCATCAGGTAGCACTGCTGGCAGGAGGCGTCAGGCGCAGCTTGCCAAATTGCCTTGGCGCGACGGACGACGTAATTGCCGCACTGACAACGGCAGGACCAGCGCCCTTTCCCTTGACCTATCCACCCAGCGACAACCAATCGGCCGAATTTTCTGCCCGCCAGATTCTCCATGCCTTCCGGAAGCGGTTTTATATCGATTGGCAGAAACGAGCAGATCTCGGTTTCCAGCCCGCGATATTCAAATGACTCACCTCGACCTATGACACGGGCCGCCGCAGCGTTTACTGGTGTTTCGTGACCCTGCCTCATCAGTAGCGCCCTCCCCAGTTGTCCTTCTGCGTCCACCGCACCTGGTGCTCGGCGCCGAAGCAATGAACCCACTCGATCAGTTCGCCGCACTGCTTCACGGTGAGCTTGCTGGTGCGCTCGTAGATGACGTCGAAGCCGTTGCCGTCTACCGCAGGTATCATCTGGGGCTGATCGCCCGTCTCGCGCAGCCAGGCGGCCGTCAGCAGGCGCTTCCAGATCAGGACATCCCACTTCTTCCCGGCGTGCTCGACCTGAGCGGCGATATCGGCCAGTGCCGCGTGCAGGGCCTTGTTCTGCTCCCCGCTGCGGTCTACTTCGGTGATGGCCAGCTTCTTTGGCTTGGCCAGGTCCAGGCCGGCGATGTAGCCCATGGCCTTGTTGCGGTCTGATTCGTTGCGGATCTGGAGGCTGGTCATGCTGCAGCCTCCGCCAAAGGCTCGCCGATGCGCCGGGCCAATAGATGGTCACGCGAGATAAAGGCGTCGACGACGAAGCCGCCAAGGTCGATCGCCAGCGGAATGCCCTCGCCCTTCCCGCGCGCCACGTAATACTTGCGGTCCTCGCGCCCTTGAACCGGGTCAAGGACGAAGTAGTTCTCGTCGGTGACCTCGATCAGGATTTGGTGGTTGCCGCCCTCAATGTTGAGCGATGGAGACGTACAAAGATAAACACCCTGATCGGCCAGCGGCGGGCAGTCCAGGCTGAAGAAAGCCGTGTATTCAACGCTCAGGCGCTCCAGCATCTGCCGCAAGGTCAGATCGCCGTCGCGATAAGGCTGATGCATATCTTCGATGACCTCCTGCGCCGGGCGCCCAACGATCATTGCCAGGCATGTCGACACGCAGCTGTACGGGCACGGTTGCATTTGGTGAGTGATGATCGGGCTCATGACCGCTCTCCCTGGCCAAGGTCGGCGGCCTCTTCTTCCCACGGAAAAGGGCTGTACGACTCAAAGTCAGTCTCCCAGTGAGCCGGCTCCGTCATGCCCACGTTGTCGTAATGCGCCTGGCAGTGCCCGCATCTGAAAACGTAAAGGCCCGATCCCTTCTCGAAATAGTCCTCCCGATATTCAAGGATTTCCGCTTGGATCAAGGCCAGCTGCTCGACTGTGATTTGGCCGCTGATAGCGCTGATGAATGGATCGTCGCCTTCGCTGTTAAAGACCTCGATCCAGACCGACTCTTCGCCATTGCGCCAAGCGTTGGCGTCGTACTGGCTCTGCTCAAGATCGTCACGCAGCGCCTCGTTCTCAGCCTTCAGCTGAGCATTCACCCGCTCGTAGGCTTCGTAGCCGGTCTTGAGGCCGGCGATTTCTGCCTTCAGCTCAGCGATAACTGCCGACTTGGTATCGCGAGTGGCTTCTACGTCACGCTTGCCACGCCACAGTTCTGCTCGCTCGCTCTCAAGCCGCTCGTTCTCGACGATCATGGCCAGGACTGAGAAAGGGTTGGCGGCGGCAATGAACTTGGTGTTCTCAGGCTGAGCGCAATCAGCGACTGATCGCCACGTCTCAACGTAGGTAGTCCCCTCCTCCACGCGGGCCGGGCACACATAGGAGCCGTCATAGCTCCAAGGGCCTGGCGTTGCAGCCTCGGCCAGCCGCTTAAGTTCGGTGTAGTCAGTCATGGAAAGTGTCCTCAGGCTCAAAATCGGCAAGGTGGGCAAGGAATTCTTCTTGTTCCTTGACTTGCTTTTTCAGCAGCGCCGCGTGGGAGGCTTTCCAAGCCCACCATGCGAAATGGAGGGTGCTGGTGCTGTAGGTGTCGTCACGTCGGCTCAGGTACACCGCCAGCACGGGCTCTTTAGCTTCCAAAGCAACGGCGGTCTCAAACTCTTCACGCATCTTGTCGGTCATGTCCGTTGCTCCGTGGTCTTCTTGCCGAACTTGGCCAGCAGCTGGGCGCGGGCGGACTTGCCGTCGGCCGGGATTCCCTGCTGAATAATTTTTGCCTGGACCTGCTGGTCGGCCAGCTCATTGGCGAGTTCGAAGTCGGTCTTTTGGCTGTCGTGGCCGATACCAGTGAGGATCTTGCCGTCCAGCGGCTGGCCTTCCTGAGCGCGGCGGATCACCACGGCGTAGTTGTGGTCGAAGCGCTGGCGCAGGCCCTTGTCTTCCTGCTTGGCGGCGCGCAGGTCGAACAGGCCGGTGGCAATGGCCGCGATCTTCACGCCTTCGTGGCTGTAGGTCTCCATCAGCGCCTCCATCCACGCACCGGCGACCGAGGGCATGCCGAAGTCTTCCGGGCCGGGCACGCACATAGCGATGAACTCCCCAACGCTCGGAGCGAAAGGCTTCTTGAGCTTGCGGCACTTCTGGATGCCGAACTCGATCTGTTCCAGGGTGCGGATGCCCTCGTCGGCGAACTCTTTGATCCACTCAGCCTTGGCGGCGTCGAGTGCTTCGGTAGACGGCCATGCCTGGCGCCACGCAGGAAAGATCCCGCGAAGGCGACGGAACAGGTCATTTACCACTTCGGCAGTCTGCGGAGTCACCTGGAGCGGCTGAGCGTGAACGGCTGGCGGCAGGTTGCCCATGGTCGCCATCAGCTGGCTGGCTGGCTTCATGGGCTCACCACAAGGCCTTCGGCCCAGGCATTGCTGTCGAAGTCAGGCTCACTGCTCTGGCGTGGCGTGAACTGCCTGATGTTCGACGCTGCTGCACGATTGCGATCGTTGAGCACCCACTTGACCAGCATCTGCACCCACTCGGCTTGGGTGTTCACCTGGCCGCGAGGTTCGTAGTGAGCAGTGAATGCGCGCCGCGCCTCTTCGGTGAACAGGTCCAGCGCCACGCCAGAGTGAACCGAGTAGGTTTTCAGAAGCTTGTGATCAGGATTCCAGTCGAGGGTCATTTCGCTGGGCATGCGAGGGTCAACCGACTCACGCACAGATAGAGGTTCTTTATTCTTCTCTTTCTCTTCTTTAGGTAACGCACTTTTAACGTTGGCAGCGTTACCTTTTGCGTTACCTGACTTATGTCCGGCAACCCTGCGAGCCGTCAAAGCCCTGTTTTTAGCGGTCTTCCCGTTATGACGGTCGAAATGAGGGAGGCTGATAACACCCTCGCACTCAACCATCCAATCGACCAGTTTCATGTAGTCGCAGAACTCGTTAACGCCAACGAGACGATCAAGTAACTTTTTAGTAACGCTCGGAGCGTTACCATTTTCTGTCTGCTGATCGAACCAGCCCCAGACGCGCATAAGCTTGCCAACTACCGCATCTGGATCGATACCAGCCCACTCTGCGATCTGGCAAACCTCTGGCTTGTCCAGGGTGCACAGTTCGAATTTTATCCAATCACCGGCCATTACTTGGCTCCTTTGCCGACAAGGCCGGCCAATTCGAGGAAGCGATCCACGTACCAGTGAGGCTGCGTCTCGCGGGGGCATTGAGGGCTGGTGAGGTTCTTGCCGTAGGCCAGGCCTTTCTCGGTCACGGACCAGAAATCGACCATTTCCTGCTTGGAGTTTTTGCGCTGGAGCAGCGTCAGGAAGCCGTGAGCCTTGAGTGCAAGGTTGAAAGCGCGGGCGGTGCTGGCGATGGCGTGATCTTTGATCAGGGCGGTGATTGCCTTGGTAGGCATCGAAGAGCCGCCAGCGGCGTCAGGCGCAGCGTCCACGGCGTAGCCTGGGAGGAATTTGGCATCCAGGCCGTTGTTGGCGGCGATCTGCGCAAGCATCATCATTTTGCTGGAGGGGGCCGGCTTCAGCAGGCGATCGAAGCATTCCAGAATGGCGAGTTCGCCAATGACCTTGGAGTTGTTCGTCACCTGGGCGGTGTAAGAACCGGTCTTTCGAATGGTCGGCAGGACCTGGCCCACCACCCACTCTTCGAACTGCTCAGCAGCCGGAAGCTTGGACTTCATCACCAGGCGGTACAGATCGCGTTCAGGGATGATTTGGACTGCACGGACCTGACCTCCCATTTCGGTATGGCAGGTACTGACCGCTTTGCAGTGAACATTGATCGCCTTTGACGTATTCGAGTAGCCGAGGGCTTCAGCGATGTCCTTGGCGATGAACCAGGGCTCGCCGTGGCCGTCGTCAATTACGCGGACAGGGAAGCCGTGGAAGTCGAAAGGAGTCACTGGTTTAATCCGCGCCACGTTTTCAGATGTAGCAAAACGTGGCGCGAGATTGTTGGGGCTATTGATCGATTCTGTGTGTTGGTGCATGATTCGCTCCAGTTGTTTACCGCTGTAGAAAAAGCCACCCTCGTCCGGTGGCTTTTTTGTGTTTTAAATTCAGGCCGCCTTCACGGACTGCTTGAACACTTCCAGGCTGACGATTACTTCCTCAGCCTCCTTGAGCAGTTCGGATTTCTCGCGAGTGCAAACCCGGCCATCGGCCTGGGCGTCGAACGCAAGTCGCGTAACGTCTGCCAGGTCGGCGTGCAAGCGCAGAAGCGCGGAGTTGAGGTTGATACCCTCGGGCTTGTCCTTCGGCACCAGGTCGAAGCCGAAAGCCTCGGCCCATGCCTTCAGCGGGCGGAAGTCCTGAGTGAACTTCATAATCCGGTGCAGCTCCTGGACGTTCAGCTTGTGGCTGTCATAGTCCGGGTTCGCTTTCTGGGAAAGCAGTGTCTTCGAAGAGAAGCTGGCACCCTCTGCAATCCGCCCTGCCCCGTGGTCGTCCACAACGTCATAGATCGCCTTCATCAATTCCTGCATGTAACACCTCGAAATTCTTTACGTGGCGCCCTGCAGGTGCAGAGGCGATCATTTGCTCAATGGAACTGCGGACAGGGATGTCAGGCGGCGGTTTTCTTGGCGCCTTGGGCGTCCAGCTCCTTGAAAACCTCCGGCCTGGCAATGCGCAGAAACATCATTCGCGCCCTTGGAATGCCGTGCTTCCTCCAGTCGCTTACAGATGGAGGTCGTACTTCACACAGCTCGGCGACACGGAAAGTGCCGCCGAGAGCGTCGATAATTTCATTTGGGTTCATGCCTGATTTCTCCGGCTATTCGCATAGGTACGGATATTAGGCATACCTTTTATTTAGGTCAATAGGAATACCTTAGATGCCTGGTGTTAGGCTCCCCTAATGAGGACACTTCAAGAACGGTTAAAACTGGCGATGGCCGGCCCGCCAAAAGTTACGCAGGCCGCCCTGGCTCGCGCTTGCGGCATTCGCGCGCCGTCTGTAAACGACTGGATTTCAGGGAAAACCAAGACGATAGAGGGGCAGAATCTTTTGATCGCTGCCGACTATCTGAAAGTGATGCCGATGTGGCTGGCTACTGGAAAGGGGCCGATGCGCAAGGGGTCGGATGGTGGGGCGCAGCCTGCGAGCAAGGAGAGCAATGTCGTGCCGATCGAATCTCGCCGAAAGTCGCAGGATTCCAGCTTCATCACGATCCCACAACTTGACGTGGCTGGTTCGATGGGGCCTGGAAGAGTGCCGCCCGATCACATCGAAGTGATCAGGGATATTACCGTTCATCTCGACTGGCTGAAGACGCAGGGCTTGTCGTATTCCAAGCTAGAGAACCTGGCCATCATTGATGGCGACGGTGACAGCATGGAGGGCACGTTCCGTAACGGTGACGCCCTGCTGGTGGATCGCGGAATAACCGAAATACGTACCGACGCGATCTACGTCTTCACGCTGGAGGGCGAGCTTTTCATCAAGAGGCTCCAACGCCTGACCGGCGGATCTCTGCGCATGATTTCAGATAACCCGGTGTACCCGGCAATCATGATCGAGGGCGATATGCTCGCCAAGGTGCATATCCAGGCTCGTGTTCTGCTTGTCTGGAATGCTCGCAAGCTATAACGACCACAAGGAGGTGGTGAATGGGCATGAGATTTCAAAAGCGGATTCAAATACTCCCCTGGGTTTGGCTAAACATCAGCAAGTCCGGTTTCAGCTTTTCGTTTGGTCCACCAGGGCTGAGCGTCAACAATAGCAAGAAGGGAGTGAGGGTCACTGCCGGCCTTCCAGGGACAGGCCTATCAGCTAGCCATCTGATCAACGGCGAGCCCGCCAACGAGCAGGAGCATGAGCGAGCCGTGGCGGAGGTCCTCGCGAGCGCCGATCAAACAATAGCTGATCTAGATATTCTTCTTTCTGAATGCAGATTCGCTGGCTGGCTGGAAAACTACCTGGATCCTGACAGCTACGCTGCCGACCCTATGTACGGCAGAGCGGTTATTGCAGCCCTAACAGGAAAACACCTGAGTGCCGCTTTTGTTGCTCGCCATCTGAACGTGGGCATTGCTCGCGGCAAGAAGCTCGTCGAGCTGATGGAGGCTGACGGAATTGTTACAGAAGAGCCTGGCTCAATCACCCCCAAATCGCCCCTGGACATAGTCGCACTCAAAGAAGCGTTCGATAGATACGAGCTTGAATCAGGCGAATGGCAGTCTGCACGCTGACCAAGGAGGTCCCATGCCCCTCACCAAGCCCAACCAGCAACTGCGCCGCGACCTGAAACAGGCTGCGGCCCTGCTCAAGTGGTCAGGCGTGGATCTGATGAAGATGGCAATACGATTGTCTGAGGCAGGATTTGAGGCTGATGCCAGAGAGCTGCTGACGATCATCGGAAGTTTTCCGGATGCCGAGGACAAGCTGGCGGGTTATGCGGATGAGGTGAAGGCGGGAAGGATTGTGCGGGCCAAGTAAGCTTTACCTGACAGCTTTGCAAGCAGGATAGCCTGATAAATATTCACTGGAACGGAATATCTAAATTGTCTGATAAGCCAATCGATCAGCCTTACAATCACGTTTTTGGCAGCATAAAAACCCCCAAGGATTTTCTATCTATCCCAGGATACCTGTCTCAAGTCGACTTCTCGAATGAGTCCACAAGACGCCTTCATGAAATGATCGACGGGTATGATTTTGCCAAAATAGACGAATACCCATGCGGAATAAAGGGGTGCGCAACAAAGCATCAACACGGGTATTTGGTTGTAACTACTGATGGAATAATCACAAACATTGGTAACAGGTGCGGTAAAAAATATTTAGATCTTGATTTTACCAGAGTTAAGAAATCATATTTGGCCAAGAGGAAAGCTTCAAATAATTTAGAGTCTCTTAAAAAGATTAGGTCTGAGTACGCATCAATAAAGCAAACTATTGATCGATTGCGCAATTCATTCGAGAAATTCTCAGAGAGCCAAAAGATCCTCTATCGCAGTGTTCAAACACAATTGTGGCAAGCAATGCATATGGGGCGCCAAGGATCCAGAGACATCAGGCGCACTAGGCGTATGAGCAAGAGAGAGGCGTCTATTCATTACGCGCAAACAAACACACATAGCAAAGACTATGAAGGTCGCAGACCGAGTATTGACGAAGTGGTGGGTAGGCTTGATGGGCTGTCCGTATTCAAGGAGGAACCTTTAGAGCTTCTAAAATCTGAAATCTCCGCGCCCCTGACTGCGTTAATGTCTATTTCTGATTTTAGTTTTGACTTTCTATCAGAAAAGGATTTAGAGAATCATTCGAGGTCCGCAAACAAGGCCATAAGACAGTTAAATAAAGCTGATGCATTAGAGGATCAAGGTTATCGTTTTTACAACCCAGAAAACCTTGCTCTATTGGAACTTATGGGCGCTGATAAAAGCACTCTTTTAGAGGCCATCAATAAAGTATCCTTACTTATGGAAAACTCATCGAGCGCATCTGACTAACTTTGATTGTGCATAGTCCGCTTCCTTGAACGTCAGCCGCAGATTCGGGAATTTCCATCCAGTATGTTGCAAGATGATCACTCAAAGTCTCGTCGAATTGCAAAAAGCAATTGCCTGGCTCATACCACTCAGCTACACGGTAGCCATCACAGTCGTTGAAGACCAAGCAGAGCTGACCATCAGGAGGCGCTATCAAATCGGTTCGCTTAAAGTGAAAAGAGACTAGGTCATCCATCTTAAATTCCTCTCAGGAATCAATTTTAAGAAATGCATTACCGAAAAGAATACACCATAGCCAGGCCCGGCGCCGGGCTTCTTGTATCTGGCGAGCCCCCTAATCTGCTATCTTGGCGCCCTCTGATAGCAATGGAAGCATCGAAGAATGAATTCATGGAAGGCTCTGGGGGTTGCCCTGCTAGCATCGGTCAGCACACAGGCCGTATCAGGTGATGACGTCAACCCTATCGCTGCAGGGATATTTATCACAATCTCCGCGCCAACCATTTTAATTGGTGCAACCACGTCTCTCACGACCGACCCGCCTAAGATCTTCAAGTCAGCCAAGACCGACGCTCTGGCGTTCATTGGTTCGGAAGGCGAAATAAGGGGCGCTCAATTTGAGCAAGCCTCCCAATACTATCGCGCAACCTACGCCCCGCCGTTGATGTCGGACACGCAACTGGCCCTGGCAATCGCAACCTCCCTCTGACAGCGACTCTCAAGCCGTCCCTAGCGCCGGGCTTCTTGTTTCTAGTAAGCGTACTCTCACGGCCTATCGATCAGCGGCCATGCCGTCCCATGCGGCTATGGCCTAAAATCAGGTTGAGCTATGGAGGGACCGCCTATGGATATGCCGAAAAACGCTGAAGATATCCGAGCGCTGCTACTCAGCCAGCACCCAGATCTGAAAGATGACCTTGCGAAGATTTCAGACCTTGATCTGCTGCAGTGCTTGATCTGCGCCTACGAATGCGCGACCGACATCAAGCAAGCCGACCTAGCGGAGATCGAGAGGCTTCTGGACGATGTCGCAAGGACGCTGTTCTCTCCCGTGCCGCACTGACCTCCCCAAGCCCGGCTGTATCTGTCCTCTCCCGTCTGAATCCGCAGCCCGCCACTGAGCGGGCTTTTTCATGCCTAACGAAAAATAATTAGGCATACCTATTGACTAGAAAAGAAGGAATGCCTAATGTTCACTCCATCGCAGGGTGTAAGCGGGGTTATCCGGGGTTATCCGGGAAAGCCTGAGCTGCGAAGGGCCTCAGGGCCTACCCAGCTCTTTAGTCACACAGCTTCACCCTTGCCGGATCACCACCGGCCCAGATTCAAAGGCAGCGATGAACCGGCCTCAACGGTTCAGAGGGTTGGCAACTGACCCGGGCGTGCAGCGTAAAGCGCCAAGAACAGTTATCCAGCGGGAGAACAAGCCGAAAGGCCCGCGGCTGGAAGAACATTTGATTCAAGCCGGTGACTGCCGCCAGTAGCGGGTCACGGCGAACAGATTTCCTCGATGACCTTGGCGACAGGGTCATCCGGAAAATCAACGGAGTAGACGAAATGCCGAAGTTCGGATGCGCAAACAACCAGCAAGCCGCCGACAAGGAATGCCGCAAACAATGCCGATTGGCTAAGCAGAGCGGTTGCACGGTTCCTTACAGTCTGTCTCGAATGATCGAAGCCAAGGTGCCGCTGTCGACCATCCGTGCAGTGTCCCGATAGAAGGAGAAGCACATGCCCAAGTACATGCTCGACTACATCCGGCTTTGCCGGGAATGCAGCCTGGATCTGCGCACGATCGGCAACATGCTCAACATCGTGATCCCATCACTGCAGCGCGAAGCGGTAGCGATTCGGGGCGCAGTGAGCGAATTTTCCGGGGAATTCCATGAGCTTGAGCAAGACGCTGAACTGCTGGAGTCAGCAATACGCGCCGGACTCCAGCGCTGTTCGCCTCAGCCACACCAGCAAGAGCTGTTCGCAGCATGACGGTCCTTTTCACTGATGCCCATCCAGAGCGGTGGGCATTGGGAAAACAACCGAACGGAGCAAAACCATGACACGCAACGATTACGAAGAAATTGAAGCATATGCAACGGTAGCGATGATGGGGCTATTGTCCGCAGGTGGGGCTGGATCACCTCCGCAGGTTGCTCGCGATGCATTTGAAATTGCTGAGGAAATGCAAAAAGAACGCGTAAAGCGCTTGGGAGACAAGCCTCCTTACGACTGCTGAATCATCCTCCTGCGCATTCACGGAGTGCGCAGCGGGATGCGGATGCACGCCCAGGCTGATGGGCTGGTTTGAAAACTAACAGTTCCGAGAGTGAACGCTGACCGGCTAAGTACTATTTTATGCCCGCGCGGTACCGGCTCGTAATAACTGGCATTGCGGTAGCCGAAAGGCGCTGACCGCGGCATGACTCTCAACCCGGAGATCAGCACCGGGCATCTGCATCACCCTTTCAATAGGTGGCCACTGCCTTCCCAGTGAGCGAACAACGGAGGGATTCATCATGGACTAGCCAATAGCTGCCCGACGCCTCATGCGCCCGGCAGGCTTGTACGTAAAGAGGGAAAAGCCCGGTTTCGACTGGGCTTTTTTACGCGACAAAGAAAACAACGGAGCAAGCCATGGACGTCAAATCGAACGAAGAAGTGCGCGAAGAACTGCTGGTTAAAGCGATGGATAGCCTCAAGACCCATGCCAAGGAAGTGATCGACGGGATTATGGGCGACCTCTACTGCGATTACTTGCCGCATGTAGTCACCGACACCGATTCAAACATCGGCAATCGGGTTACCGGCGTCATCAGGAACTTGATTGCCGGGAAGTTTGAGAAGGTCGGCGGCTCAATGGTCAAGGTCAGCGATAACTACCAGGCCGAGCACTTCATCAGCTTCAGCAGTTGGGACGCCATGGTGAAGCCGCTGTGCGATCTGATGGGACAGGAGATTGTCGGCGCCCGCATCAAACAGCTTGAGCACGAAGTTGCATCGCTCAATCAGCAACTCGAAAGCGCCTGGCGCCGCTGATTCCGCCTAACCCCAAACACTGGAGGTCGCCATGTACGAGCAATTCGACAAGCTCATTGATGTGCTCGGAAAGGCCGGCCACCTGGCCTACCTGAAAAGGGAGCGCGCCCGAATTCAAAATGATGCGCGGCCCAAATGCGGCAACTGCCACTTTTGGATGAAGTCTCGCGAGTGTCCGGCAGAGAAAAACGTGAACGGACAGAGTCGCGGCCCATCGTGCGAAGGCATCGCTTGCCAGAAGTTTCAGCCGTGCCCGCGAATGCAGGAAACGTTCACGAAGCTCCTTTCTGACAAAGAAGCCGAAATCAACTCAGTCACCATTTAACCCGCCACCCTGGAGGCGACCATGAACGCAGCATTGAAGATATGCCAAGAGCGTTACGACGCTCAGTTGCCTCCAGAGGTAAGCGAGAGCGACGAGGTGACTGACTGGCTTGAGCATTCGGCGGAGCGCCTGGTGTGCGGCGTCGACATCAAGTGGAAGCGCCGCTACGGCCAGCCGCAGGTCGTGACGTTCGACCGGTTCTGCACGGTGCTGCAGGGTCACCTAAACCAGCGCCAGATAGACGGTCTGGATCAGCGCGATTCGTTTGCCCGACTGCTGCTGTCGGCAATGCTCGGCAGCCAGAGCGATGCCCGGGCCCACGCCGCCGACCTGCTGGGCCAGCAACGGCCCATTGAAGCGGTCGAGAAGATCGCCGTAGCGCTGCTGCGGCCCTACGCCGAAGACGCTGTAGCAGCGGAACGGGAAGAGGCAGAAGACGACGTGGATGCGGGCCTATGAGCCCGCACATCCTTATCGATGAAGCGCTCGAGGCCCTGGAGCATCCCGCCAGCGAGCCGGGTGCCCAGCGCGTTGTCCTGAACATGATCACCAACATGCTCACCGGCAGCGCAATCACCACCGAAGAATTCAACCACTACTGCCAGCGCCTGCTGAAAATCACCAGGCAGCGCAAGGAGGCCGCATGAACAGCATGACCCTGGCTTTCACCCATAAGTCCTGGCTCGGCGCCCTGTCGCTGGCCTACGACGCCGGTATCGAAAATGTCCACGCTTGGAGCCGTCGGGCCTGCTTGTGCGGTGAGTGGACTGTCGCTTATGAGGTGAAGGCATGAGCAATCGCGTGCACTTAAAGCCTCGCATCAAGATTGTGGATGGCGCCTGGGAAGCAATACCACCAATTGCCGTACACGTGCCGAATCTCGTTGAGCTCGCCGAGCAGTTTTGCGCGGAAAAGAATATGGATCTGGAGGTTTGGTGTGCATGCCGGAGTGAAAAAGGCATGCCAAACGCTGACGGTGGTTTCTACTGCAATCGCGGCCATGGTGGTGCATACCACTGCGCACCATGACCACCCACCAGCGCACCCGGCGCCTACTCATCTGGCGCGGCTCCTTCTCTGCCCTCACCGTCTGCACGTTCCTGATGTTGCTCAGCGCCCTCGCTGATCGAATCACTCAATAACCAACACCTTCAATCGCTGCGAGCATCGCGGCAGGGAGTCACCGTGTCCGCAGTAATTAAACACGCCGAGCACATGCCGGCGCTCTCCGAGGATGCGCTTGTCGAGGTGCTGAGCGGGAGCTTGTACCCAGGCGCCGCGCATAACTCTGTCGTGATGGTGCTGGCGTACTGCAAGGCGGCTCAACTTGATCCGATGCTTAAGCCGGTGCACATCGTCCCGATTTACCAGAAGGGCCGAGGCATGGTCGATGTGGTGATGCCTGGTATTGGCCTGTACCGCATTCAGGCAGCGCGCACAGGGCAATACGCCGGGATCAGCGATCCCGAATACGGGCCGTCTATCACTGCGAAGCTGGCCGGTGTCGACGTAACTTACCCGGAGTGGTGCCGGGTCACCGTCAAGCGCCAAATGTCGAACGGGCTTGTTGCCGAGTTCACCGCCAACGAGCGTTGGCTCGAAAACTACGCGACTGCGAGCAAGGACAGCGCTGCGCCCAACTCCATGTGGAAGCGCCGCGCATTTGCACAGCTTGCCAAGTGCGCCGAAGCACAAGCCTTGCGCAAAGCATTCCCTGAAGTCGGGTCCGCCCCTACCGCTGATGAGATGGAAGGAAAGTCGTTCGAGGAGGCCGCCAAAGACGTCTCGCCGGCGCGGCCGGCTCCACCAGAACCAGACGCCAAGCCTGCCTATCCCGACGAACTGCTGGCTGAAAACATCGAAAAGTGGCAGCCGCTGATCGACGCCGGCCGTACCAGTCCTGAGCACATTATTTCCAATGTCATCAGCAAGTACTCATTGCGCGATGACCAGATCGAAACCATCACCAACCTCAAAGCCCTCGATGGAGACGCAGCATGAAAATTCACAACGTAGCTCAAGGCTCTGCCGAGTGGCTTGCCCTCCGCGCCCAGTTCCGCACCGCCTCCGAAGCCCCAGCAATGATGGGCGCGTCAAAGTACCAAACCCGGACCGATCTGCTGGCAGCTAAAAAGACCGGCATCACGCCGGACATCACGCCCTCCCAGCAGTTTATCTTCGACAAAGGCCACGCAACCGAAGCCATGGCCCGCCCACTGACTGAAGCGTTGATCGGCGAAGAGCTATATCCAATCGTTGCCACCGAGGGCAACCTGCTGGCCTCCATGGATGGCGCCACAATGCTCGGCGAGACCCTGTTCGAGCACAAACTGTGGAATGAGTCGGTCGTGGCCCAGGTGAAGGCTGGCGACCTAGCTCCGCACTACTACTGGCAGCTTGAGCAGCAACTGCTGGTGAGCGGCGCTGAGCGGGTCATCTTTGTTTGCTCGGACGGCACGCCGGAGAACTTCGTGCACATGGAGTACCGGCCTGTCGCCGGGCGCGCGGCCCAGTTGATCGAAGGCTGGAAACAGTTCGAGGCAGACCTGGCCAACTTCGAGATGGCCGACGCTCCTTCAATCGTCGTCGGCAAGGCACCTGATGAGCTGCCAGCCCTACGCATCGAGCTGACCGGCATGGTCACCGCCAGCAACCTAAAAGTGTTTGAAAATTCGGCACTGGCGGTCATCGACTCGGTGAAAACCACGCTCTCCACCGACCAGGACTTCGCCGACGCCAAGAAGGCAGTCAAGTGGTGCGGTGACGTCGAAGAGGCTGTCGCTGCCGCCAAGAAGCAGGCCCTGTCGCAGACCCAAAGCATCGACGAGCTGTTTTCCTCGCTGGATCGCATCAGTGCCCATGCCCGCGAGACTCGCCTGAAGGTCGACAAGCTGGTGAAGGCTCAAGAACTACTGGTGAAGACCAACATCAAGCAAAAAGCCGAACTGGCGCTGGCGGATCACATCGCTGCAATCAACAAGACGCTGGGCAAAGTCACGCTGCCTCATGTCGTTTCGGACTTCGCCGGCGCCATGAAGAACAAGCGCACTATCGCCAGCCTTCAGGACGCAGTTGATACCGAACTGGCCCGGGCGAAGATTGACGCTAGTCAGGCCGCGGACAGCATTCGCTTGAACCTGACCAGTCTGGCGGAGCTCGCCGTTGATTACGCCTTCCTGTTCAACGACGTGCAGCAGCTGGTGACCAAGGCCAATGATGACCTGGTGACGCTGATCAAATTCCGAATATCCGAACACCAGAAGACGGAGCAGGCAAAGGCCGACGCGAAGCGCATCGCCGAAGAGCAGGAAGCCCAGCGACTGACAGCCATCAAGCCAGAGCCAGTCGTGGAGAAAGTGGCGGCGCCCGAGCCAGTCCGCGCCACGCCAAATCAGACAGCGGCACCCGTCGGACAGACCACAAAGCCTGTGGCGAGCCACACCGTGGAGCAGGTAGCGCTGCAGGCCAATGTGACGGACTTCGAGGCCCTGGTGAAAGCCGTGGCATATGGTCAGGCGCCGATCACCGTTCTCCTGGTCAACTGGGAAGCGCTCGACGCGATGGTCGCAGCGCAGGGTGCAAACTTCAGCATGGCCGGGGTGACACTCGCCAAGGCGGCAGCATGATCAGCAACCACCTCAACATGGTTGAGCAGCAGCGTCAGCACGCCGACTCAATATCGGAGCGCTCGGCGCAGTTCCTGGCGGCCGGCGGAACGATCTACCTGGGCGAAAGCCCGGCGATTAACCCGCCACCGCCGAAGCGCTCCACCAAGATCGATCCCGAAACCATCCTCAAGCGCCGCAAGCCGACTATCACAGCGGCTGAACGTAGGGCGCTGCGCAAACTCGCGGAGGCCCTATGAGCAAGCGCAAGCCGCACAACCTCAAAGCCCGCATTGACCGTTCATGCCGGTCGCTGCTGGCCACCAACCACGTCGCGGTGGTTAACATCGACCCCGGCGGCCGCCAAGGCATGATCAATTACAAGTCGCTCAAGAACATCGCGCCGGGGAAGATTGGGCAGGCCGTGTGCGGCATCCCTCACCGATGGACGATCTACATGAGCGCAATGTGCATTGACGCTCGCGGCGACCGCTACAGCAAGTCGGTGGAACTGGCGCCAGAGGGGGTCTACGTGTCGGATCACCTGGAAGACGTGATCGAGCATTGCTACATGAAGCTACGCGCCGAGGCCAACCAAAGCCAGATGGTGGCCTCCGGCTGGATCGCCATCCCCGACACCCTGTCGCTGGACGAGGAACACGCCGCGCGAATCTTCGAAGCGGTCGGTGCTTGGCGCCAGGTCAAGGTCGATTCATGCGCCGCATAGCCCGCATCCAGCAACGCAAACGTCAAACCTGGCTCGCACTACCGGCCAGCGGAATAGAAGAGGTAGGCCATGGCCAAGACTGTGCAGGAGCGCTCGGCGAAAACCGCCAGGAAGCGCGTGGCACTTGCCGAAGAGGAATTGAGGCTCAGGGTTCGGCCCGGCACCCGACAGGCGCTGGCCGACCTGATGGAGTGGTCAGGCATTACTGAGCAGGGCGAGGCGATGACGCTGATGATTCATCACCTGCATGCGATGGGCGCCGCGAAGTGCCAGCCACTGCTGAATCCCCCGCGCCACGAAATCGAGATATCGCAAAACGTGGCGCGGGAATTCCGCAATAAAAGCCTGCTCGCCATCCAGAAAGACCCGGGCGACGAGATCATAGAGCCTGACCAAGCGCTAGAGCCCTTTTTTTAGCCTGCCCGAAACATACTGCAAGTGGCCGGCCTTCTGCATTTCTGCCCAGTTATCGAAGTCAGTATTTGCCGTGATGAACGCATCCCATTGGTCATCGGGTATTGCCGCAAAATCATCAGGACCATCGATTTTGAAGCCGGACGCCGCAAAAAGAGATTCGAGGTCATCAAACTTGCTGTGAGCTGATACGAACTCAGGATTCAGCACATCAACCATCTTTACTTGATGCTTGCCTTCCAATTCCTTTGCATTCTTGATTAATCGGTCGAGTCCGCTGCGATCAATTTTTATTGGCATTTTCGTTTCTCTCCTTGTTCCGACTCCATGCCGGAACAGAACAAATACCCCATACAAAATCAAAACGCCACCACACCTTTGTTGCGGCCGGTAACGGAGGGCGGCGCCTGACTGGAGATAATCCGATGCAAATTCAACGTGAAGGTTGCGTGTCGTTCGGCGAGGCGCGCCTGGCTGTGTGGGAGGAAGGTATTCCTCGCGAATGGGACGCCAAGGTCATCTGGGAGCGCAAGTTCAAGCGCGAAGTGTTCAAGCGGATCATTCAAACGCTCAATCGAATCGGTTGGACCGTCGGCGAGCAGACCCACATCTTCACCGATAACAATTCACGTCATTGCGTGAAGGGCAACCTGCAAGCCGACCTTAAGATCAGAGGGCGCAGCATCGAGCTGGGGTTTTTCCAGTCCGTGAATACACCGGATCGCGCAGACCATGGCGGCCGGTACCAAAGCGACAAAGAAAAGCACATGCCGTACCTGGCTCGCCTGGAAATGCAGCGTACCCGCACCCGCATTCGTGACTATTTGTGCAACGTCTTCACGGGCTACACGTTCAAGGCGTCAGATCGGAAGTGCGGTTTAGGCGGCATGACCAGCATCGAGTGGATCAATGCCGACTATGTAAGCAAGCGCCGCTTCGGTCCGCCAGACATTCCCGCTGCCGATTACAACTCGGTATCAGGCGACAAGAAAACCATTCAGCATGGCTCGCAGGTTTGGACGACTGACCGCAAAGGCCGCTGGTACCAGGGCACCGCGTTCGTAAACATCAACAACATGTGGTGGGTGGCTTACGGAAAATACGGATACACCAACAAGGCGTGCTTTGAGCTCTTTGTTGACCGGCCGGCGGACATCAGGACCAAGAAAAACGAGCGGGCCCGCCGCCAGCGCTTGGAAGACATGATCGCCAGAGCAGTGGCCGGGATGAACTATCAGCGGGCCGAGGTTCTGCGCAAGGTTCTTTTTCCTGAGCCTGAGCCGCTGTTCATGATTCTTAACGTGAAAGACGGGGTGTATTTCCGGCCCAACTACAGCGGATACACCAGTGACACGATCAGGGCTGGCAAGTACACCCGTGCGGAGCTGAAACCTTATCTGGGTGACGCTGACGAAAAAGACGACCTGAAGGCCGTGCCGATTTCTCAAGCTGCCTGATCCGGCTCCATGCCGGTCACCCGTAATACCCCATATCACTGAACAGCGCCAGACGTACGCCGCCTAACTACCCCACTCCACCGCCCGGGCATGGCCCGGCAAGGTGCTTTCCATGATCCGCCAATACCGATTCAGCGAGCTAATGGCTCGACTGACCAATGAAGAGTGGACGGTCATGCAGGATGACCGAGGCAATTTTGTGTTTATGCCGGCTGCCTACAGAGGCCGTCGGTTGTGATTTCTGATTATTTGGAGGCGGGTCATGAGTGAAGTTAAAGAGCATTCAGTAATTTATCTGTCGCCATCGGATGACCCGGAGCGCGAATGGTGTCAGGACGATGTTTGGGAGGAATCAGTCCGCTACAACCTTGGCGCCGACTTCGACCGGGTAACCGCCGAGCGTGACGCGGCGCTGGCCGAATTGGCGCAAGCCAACAAAAAGATCGACAAGGCTTGGAATCGGACGTCAGCTCTTGATCACAAGGGCTTTATACCTGGCGCCCTGGATGCATGGAAACGACCGGTTCCTCAGCACCTGCCATACGATTTTTCCGGCAACCCAGGGGCGAGCGCTACGCAATATTGCAATGGCTGGAATGATTGCGGCGGCTACTGGTCAGCTCACGCATCAGAACTGCAACAGCGCGAAAAAGCCCTGCAAGCCCTGCTGACCGCAGCGGATGAGCGGGCGGATGTGCAATCGCTGGCGCTGCTTGAGGCTGTGGCTGCATGTGACTTGGCTATGTCCGCAATTGATGACGACGAGCGCGGCGCCAACTTCGTTCAGATCATTTCGGCGATAAAGGCTAAGGCCGCACTCAAGCCAGCAGAGGGTGGTGGCGATGAGTAAGCGTAACCCCGAAGCCAGGCGCATATTTGACCCACTGGAGGGCTCCACACACTACGAGGCCGACTCGCATAGTGGAAACGTGACGCTGTGCGGGCGAACCGACTGGCTTGATCAATCGGAGCGAGGGCGCGAGACCGACCGCCTCGTAGATTGCGTGGCCTGCGTGCGTATTGTCGAGTTCATTCATTCGCACAACTTCAAAGGGACGAACTGCGTATGAAAGCCCAACTCCCCGCCTACTGCTGGTGCCTGCTGGCACTGGCACAACTGATTTGCTGAGGTATTTATGACAGCAATTACTGATCACGACATCGCGTTTGCCCAGGCCGTAGTCGCCCTGGCGCGCCAGCACGGCATGACCGGCATCGACATGGGCTTTCGCCAGAACTTCGACCTGTCGCAGCAGACTGGGTGTTATTGCAGTAAGCGAATCACATGGACTGAAGGTCGCCATGGTGATGCCGCGCCGATCAAGTTCCGCACTGAGGCAGAAGCATCAGTACCCGAAAAGGTAGCCAAGCCATGACCACCAACCAAACGATTGACGGCGTGCCGCGTGATGATCTCGAACTTGTCTTGTTGCACGGGCATTCAACCCATGAATCAGACCAGGCATGGGATAGGCTGCGTGCCCTGCTAGAAACGCCACCGCGTTGCCCAGTTTGCGGATACACCGAGCAGGATTGCCGAGAGCAGATGGACCATTACTTGTGTGGGTCGCCCGAACCTGCGCCAGCCAACAAGCCAGCCGCCCAGCCCCAGGGCGTGCCGGTGGCGTGGCTGAACGTTGCGACCGGTCACGTCACAACCAGCGCCGTCGTGGTGATGGATTGGGATGATGAAAAGGAACAGGTTCAATCGCTCTACGCCGACCAGCCCGCGCCGGTAGCGGTGGTACTGCCTGAGCGCAAGAGCGTGAACACCCACAACAGTCACGACTGGGATGAAGGCCATACCGATGGCTGGAAAGCCTACGACGCCGAGCTGAAACGCCTCAACCCCTCTCTGTAACCCCTCCCCCTTCAAAGTCAGCCGCTATAGCGGCAAGGATACCTATGCGCCTGAAGAAAGCTGAGCGCGAGCAAGTGCGCTTGAAGTACGGCGGGCACTGCGCCTATTGCGGCGTGCTGCTGGGTGACCGGTGGCACGCCGACCATCTCGCCCCAGTAGTGCGTGAACTGCTGTCCAAGCAGACCGCCGCCGGCACCTGGAAGCTGGTATCGGGCAAGCCACTGCGACCCGAGCATGACGTGCTGGAGAACATGATGCCGGCCTGCGCACCCTGCAACATCAGCAAGGGCGGCCAAACCCTGGAAGGCTGGCGCAGCTGGATCGCAAGGCACGTCGACTCTCTGAACAATTACACCCCCATATACCGCCTTGCCAAGGCATACGGCCTGATCGCCGAGACCGGCTCGCCGGTGGTGTTCCACTTCGAAAAGGTGACCCCATGACCGCAATCAAAGAACGCCCCATCCTATTCTCGGCGCCGATGGTGCGCGCCATCCTGGAAGGCCGGAAGACGGTAACGCGGCGGGCCTTGAATGCCCATTCGCTGAAGAACATCGGCTACGGCGTTCAGCTCGGCGAGTGCCACGAACTGCCTACGGAAGGCTCGTTGCACCCGAACAGCGTTGATTACTACAACGACTTTTGCCCGTTCGGCCAGCCCGGCGATCGGCTGTGGGTCCGCGAGACGTTCGGCCTGCAAGTCCGACATTACGGCGGCGGCGCCGGCGAGCACATCGTTTATCGCGCCACCAAACCTGACGCCATTTACTGCAAGTCGGCAGAGGGCCAGGAGTACCCAGTCAAATGGAAGCCAAGCATCCACATGCCAAGGCACTCCAGCCGCATCCTTCTGGAGATCACCGACGTGCGAGTTGAGCGGCTGCACGACATCAGCGACGACCAGGCAAAGGCTGAGGGCTGCTTCTTCACCGACTACGGCCAGCAGTGTGCTCATGGCGGCACCGGCTGGAAAGACATAGGCATCTGTCCGGCGGTGGCCGGCCACCAGCAGCGCACAGGCTGGGCCTGGGACAAAACTACCAGCCATGAGGAATGCCTCGGGAGTCCGCGCTGGGCGTTCGCCAATCTGTGGAACTCCACCGGCGGCGAATGGGACGCCAACCCGTGGGTCTGGGTCGTCGAGTTCAAGCAGGTGACGCCATGAAGCTCACAGAAAAGCAACAGAGCGTCTTCGACGAGCTGCGCAAGATCGGGCGCCAAAACGCCTATCGATATCGTGATAAGCAAGCGGATTTGCACCAGGAGGACCTTAGGAAGATCGCCATTGGTGACAAGGCCTGCGTGTTCGGAATGGGTGGGCTGAGCTATCAGGTAGCGCACCGCCTGGGCACCTCTGCGCCGTCAGTGCTGAGCATCTTCAAGGCTCTTCGCCGCAAGGGCCTGGTGATTCGCGAAGAGAGTTATCCCAATTATCAGCGTGCGCGCTACTGGTGGCCGGTTGGTCTGGCTGCCGAACTCGCCGCAGAACTGAAGGCTGAAGACGGGGTGACGCCATGATCGCCACCCTCTGGTTCGCCTACGTCTTCATCTACAAGGTGAATAAGCCATGACGCAGACAGTGCAGGAAAAGTTCGAAGCGTGGCATTTGACCCGGTTTCCGGGAGCAAGCCTGTCGAAACGGACAAATGGTGAGTACATCAATCTTTACGTCGGCATGTGCTGGATTGGTTGGAGCGCATCCCGCGAGACTCTGTTGGTGGACATGCCTGCCGTCGAGGCCTGGGACAACGACGGGCGTCTTGGCCGTGAAAAGGACGAAGCCGCCGACCGCGCCACAGGTCTAGTGCCGGTGATTGATGTGCGCAATGCACTTACTGAGCACGGCATCGCCATCAAAGCAACAGCCTAACCCCAATCCCCCTACATGCCTGCCGGTGAGCGGCGGGCGAGGTATTCCTATGTCAGCAGTAAAGCGTTTCCACGAAGCAGCCAACGACGCCCTGGTCAAACTCAGCGAGTACTGCCTGCCAGGCGCCAAGCTGGCCTTGATCATTGTCACCCCGGGCGAGCCGGAGCGAGACATCATCCTGGAGGACCAGGGCCTGGATAGAAACGACGTGGTCAGCGCGCTGCGCCGGCGCGGCCTGAGCATCGACGGCGACAACGCCTACAAGCGCGACCTCTGTGATGCGATTGTCGGGACACTGGCTTTCGGCGCCCAGGACAGATGCCCACCGCCCGAAGGTCATTGGGCATGGCGGTTCTGGGACATGGGCCGGGAGTCTTCAGCCAACACAGAAGAGCTTGTCTCAGCGCTGGACCTCGTATCTGGCTGCCTGATGGACGCGCTGGCCGGGCGTGATTTGCCGCCATCCAAGGTCGGCCGCGCCATCGCGACATCAGCCGAGCTGCTCGCCAAGCAAACGGTTTAACCCATCACCACCTTCTGCCGCCCAGCGCGGCAAGGACACCCCATGTTCGCTATGAAACTCACCCTGATACTGCTGGGCGCTTTTCTGTACCTGGTAGGAACACTCGGCTGGTTCTTCTGGGCAGGGCCTTACCTTCTGGCCACCGGCTCCACCGAGGCACTGCTCTACGCCTTCGCCGGCACATGCGCCTGGCTGCTGATCACCTTTGGCCTGGCAATCCACATCATCAAGACAGCGCGGCCCACGGTGGGCGGGAGGTAGGAATGTTTTTGACAGCAGAGGAAGTTGCCGACCTGACCGGCTACAAGAAGCCAGGGGCACAGATAAAGTGGCTGACCGCAGAACGATACGGGTTCGCGGTAGGTGGTGATGGTCACCCGAAGGTGCTGCGCCAAGTTGTCATCGGGCGACTGGGTGGTATTCAATCAAGGAAGGGGCCGGAGTTGCGGCTGTGCTGAGGTGAGATAGATGCGACCGCGCAAGAAGGACCGGCACCTGCCAGCGTGCATGTACCAGAAGCACGGCGCCTACTACTTAGTCCGCAAGGGCAAGTGGTTGCGCCTTGGCACGGATTTTCAGGCGTCTCTCGCTGAGTACGCCATGCTTCTGGACAAGCGCAGCATGGGCGGAATGCCCAAACTGATCGACGACGCGCTGGAACACATGCGCACCAGGACAAAGCCGCCGCTGAAGCCGAACACGCTCAAGCAGTACGAGGCGGTTTGCGAGCGGCTGAAGGAGACCTTCGCCGACTTCGAGCCGCGCGAGGTGCTTCAACGCCACGTCGTGGCGCTCAAGTTGCACATGGCGGACACGCCGAACATGTCGAATCGGGTGATCTCGGTACTGCGGGCGGTGTTCACCTATGCACTGGAGCAGCAGATCGTCGACTCGAATCCGTGCATCGGCGTACGGCGGCACCTAGAACACAAGCGAGACAGGTACATCACCCATGGCGAGTTCCAGGCGATCTGCGCCAACTCAAGCGACAACATGCGCGTCATCTACGAGATGTGCTACCTGACCGGCCAGCGCATCGGTGATGTGCTGTCCATCCGATTGGCCGACATCAGCGCCGAAGGCATTGCATTCAAGCAGGAGAAGACGAACGCAAGGCTGCTGGTGCAAATGACTCCAGACCTGGAAGACCTGATCGCGCGCGCAAAGGCGCTGCCTAGGAAGATCCGTGGGCTCACGCTGTTCTGTTCCCCGCGCGGCGGCAAGCCAGTGCACTACAGCTCGGTGAAAGATGCCTTCGCAATCAGTTGCAGGAAGGCCGGCGTTGAAGATGCAAGCCTCCATGACCTGCGCGCCAAGTCTCTTTCCGACACGGACGACCAGGGCAACGACGCACAGAAGCTCGGTGGCCATACCGATGCAAAGATGACGCAACGTTATCTGCGCCTGCGTAAAATCAACGTGGGCCTGCCGCCGACAATGCCGAAAAAATCCCTGTAGTATTAGACAGATGTACTTTGTCAAATAGACAGGAAGAGCTGAACGCCCCGTATGACAGACCTTTCAAGCCACACCCCGATGATGCAGCAGTACTGGCGCCTGAAAAACCAGCACCCTGATCAGTTGATGTTCTATCGCATGGGCGACTTCTACGAGATCTTCTATGAAGACGCGAAGAAGGCCGCCAAGCTGCTGGACATCACCCTGACCGCGCGCGGGCAGTCGGCGGGGCAGTCGATTCCGATGTGTGGGATTCCTTATCACTCGCTGGAAGGCTACCTGGTCAAGCTGGTGAAGCTGGGCGAGTCGGTGGTGATCTGTGAGCAGATCGGCGACCCGGCCACGAGTAAAGGGCCGGTGGAACGTCAGGTGGTGCGCATTATTACGCCGGGTACGGTGAGTGATGAGGCGTTGCTGGATGAGCGTCGCGATAACCTGATTGCGGCGGTGTTGGGCGATGAGCGTTTGTTTGGCCTGTCGGTGCTGGATATCACCAGCGGCAATTTCAGCGTGCTGGAGATCAAGGGCTGGGAGAACCTGCTGGCGGAGCTGGAGCGGATCAATCCGGTGGAGTTGTTGATTCCGGATGATTGGCCCAAGGACTTGCCGGCAGAGAAACGTCGTGGGACCAAGCGTCGTGCGCCGTGGGATTTTGAGCGCGATTCGGCGCTGAAAAGTCTTTGCCAGCAGTTCTCGGTGCAGGACCTTAAAGGCTTTGGTTGCGAGACGCTGACCCTGGCCATCGGCGCCGCAGGCTGCTTGCTCAGCTACGCCAAGGAAACCCAGCGTACTGCCCTGCCACATTTGCGCAGCCTGCGCCATGAGCGTCTGGACGATACCGTGGTGCTCGATGGCGCCAGCCGTCGCAACCTGGAGCTGGATACCAACCTGGCCGGTGGGCGTGATAACACTCTGCAATCGGTGGTGGACCGTTGCCAGACTGCCATGGGCAGCCGTTTGCTGACCCGTTGGTTAAACCGTCCGCTACGGGATTTGACGGTGCTGCAAGCGCGCCAGTCTTCCATTACCTGCCTGCTGGACGGCTACCGCTTTGAAAAATTGCAGCCGCAACTGAAAGAGATTGGCGATATCGAGCGCATCCTGGCACGGATCGGCCTGCGCAATGCGCGGCCCCGTGACTTGGCGCGCTTGCGTGATGCCCTGAGCGCCCTGCCACAGTTGCAAGTGGCAATGACCGAACTGGACACACCGCACCTGCAACAGCTTGCAGTCACCGCCGGCACTTACCCGGACCTCGCAGCGCTGCTAGAAAAGGCCATCATCGACAACCCACCGGCGATCATTCGTGACGGCGGCGTATTGAAAACCGGCTACGACAGCGAGTTGGATGAGCTGCAATCGCTGAGCGAAAACGCCGGGCAGTTCCTGATCGACCTGGAAGCCCGCGAAAAAGCCCGCACCGGCCTGGCTAACCTGAAAGTCGGCTACAACCGCGTGCATGGCTACTTTATTGAGCTGCCGAGCAAACAGGCCGAGTCGGCGCCTATCGATTATCAACGTCGCCAGACCCTCAAAGGCGCCGAGCGTTTTATCACCCCCGAGCTCAAAGCGTTCGAAGACAAGGCGCTGTCGGCCAAAAGCCGCGCCCTGGCGCGGGAAAAGATGCTCTACGAAGCCTTGCTCGAGGACTTGATCAGCCGCCTGGCGCCGTTGCAAGACACCGCCGCCGCCCTGGCGGAACTGGATGTACTGAGCAACCTCGCCGAACGTGCGCTGAACCTCGACCTCAATTGCCCACGGTTTGTCAGCGAACCGTGCATGCGCATCGTGCAAGGCCGTCACCCGGTAGTGGAGCAAGTGCTGACCACGCCTTTCGTCGCCAACGACCTGTCACTGGACGACGATACTCGCATGCTGGTGATCACCGGTCCGAACATGGGCGGTAAATCCACCTACATGCGCCAGACCGCGTTGATCGTGTTGTTGGCGCATATCGGCAGCTTCGTACCGGCAGCCAGTTGCGAATTATCCTTGGTGGACCGTATTTTCACACGGATCGGCTCCAGCGATGACCTGGCCGGTGGCCGTTCGACCTTTATGGTGGAAATGAGCGAGACCGCCAACATCCTGCACAACGCCACCGAACGCAGCCTGGTGCTGATGGACGAAGTGGGCCGCGGCACCAGCACCTTCGACGGCCTGTCCCTGGCCTGGGCGGCGGCTGAACGCTTGGCGCATTTGCGTGCGTACTCGCTGTTTGCCACGCACTACTTCGAGCTGACGGTGCTGCCGGAAAGCGAGCCGCTGGTGGCCAACGTGCATCTCAATGCCACCGAGCACAACGAGCGCATCGTGTTCCTGCACCATGTGCTGCCAGGGCCGGCAAGTCAGAGCTACGGCCTGGCCGTGGCGCAGTTGGCCGGTGTGCCGAACGAGGTGATCACCCGTGCCCGTGAGCACCTAAGCCGCCTGGAAACCACGGCGCTGCCCCATGAAACGGTAGTCGCCAGCCCGGCCAAGGCCAGCAAGAAACCTGCCGCGCCGCATCAGAGCGATATGTTCGCCAGCCTGCCCCATCCGGTGCTGGATGAGCTGGCAAAGCTTGACCTGGATGACTTGACGCCGCGTAAAGCGCTCGAAATGTTATATGCACTGAAGACTCGGATATAACGCAGACGCTTGCAAGCTGATAGAATCTCGCGCGGTTTGGGATGCTGCGGGCTTTTAGCCTGGTCCGCAGACTATCGCTCTCAAACCTCGCGAACCCCACCATAAGGGGTTTCGCTGCCGCCGCCTGAGGAGAAAATTAGAAATGACCTTCGTCGTCACCGACAACTGCATCAAGTGCAAGTACACCGACTGCGTAGAAGTCTGTCCGGTGGACTGCTTCTACGAAGGCCCGAATTTCCTGGTTATCCACCCGGATGAGTGCATCGACTGCGCCCTGTGTGAACCAGAATGCCCGGCCGTCGCGATTTTCTCCGAGGACGAAGTGCCTGCGGGCATGGAGCAGTTCATTCAATTGAACGTCGAGCTGGCCGAAGTGTGGCCAAACATCACCGAGCGCAAAGATCCGATGCCGGATGCCGCTGAATGGGATGGCAAGCCCAACAAAATTGAGCAACTAGAGCGCTAAAGCGCCGCTGCCCAACAAAAAAAGGCCCCTTGAGGGCCTTTTTTGCGTTCGGGTGCCTGCGTTTACTTTTCTTCAGGCAAAAAAAGGGGCGGTATGACCCGCCCACATTTTTTCCCTAGTCCCTGTATTCCTTTTCATCATCCTGATGAATCGCATCCTGCGACGTTCCTTCAAACCATCGTTCCTTGATGGCTGTGCCAATCCGTGGACACAGGGCTGATGTTAGAGCGTTCCGAGGGAAGTTCAACGCGATGCCCTCAGCGGTCTGACAAACTCTACCGCTCTCACTCGCGAAAATAATCGTTATATTTCAATAAGATAGATAATAGCTTCGTCATTTCAAGACGTACGCAACCGCCAAAAAAACCAAACACTTACGAAAAAGTAAGCGAATGCTTACACGCGCATTACGCAAAGTAGCAACAAGCCCTATTGGCGCCCCACCTGTAGGAGCGAGCTCGCTCGCGAAAAACCCGAGAGCACCACTGGTCGTCAGGCTTTTCGCGTATCCGTTACAGCCTAATCAATCGTCGCTCACGGTAATGGTCGGCATCCCCGGCGCCGCCGCTTCCTGCAATACAATCCGCGCACCCACATGACGGGCCAACTCCTGATAGATCATCGCGATCTGCCCATCAGCCTCGGCCGCGACGGTAGGTTTGCCACCATCGGCCTGCTCACGAATCTCCATCGCCAATGGCAAAGATGCCAACAGTTCAACGCCATACTGAGTAGCGAGCTTCTCGCCCCCGCCCTCACCGAACAGATGCTCGGCATGCCCGCAGTTGGAACAGATATGCACCGCCATGTTTTCCACAACGCCCAGCACCGGGATGTTGACCTTGCGGAACATCTCCACACCTTTGCGGGCATCCAGCAGCGCCAAGTCCTGAGGCGTGGTGACAATCACCGCACCGGCCACCGGGACTTTCTGCGCCAGGGTCAGTTGGATATCACCGGTGCCTGGCGGCATGTCGATCACCAGGTAGTCAAGGTCGCCCCACGCCGTTTGTGTGACCAGTTGCAGCAACGCACCCGAGACCATCGGCCCGCGCCAGACCATCGGCGTGTTGTCATCGGTGAGAAACGCCATGGACATCACTTCCACACCCAGCGACTCGATGGGCACAAACCATTTCTGATCCTTGACCTTCGGCCGTGTGCCTTCGGCGATGCCGAACATCACGCCCTGGCTTGGGCCGTAGATATCGGCGTCGAGAATCCCCACCCGCGCGCCTTCACGGGCCAGGGCCAAAGCCAGGTTGGCCGCAGTGGTGGATTTGCCCACGCCGCCCTTTCCAGAGGCTACCGCCACCACGTTCTTGACGTTGGCCAGGCCCGGGATCTGCGCCTGGGCCTTGTGCGGGGCGATCACGCACTGGATCTCGACCTTGGCCGATCCCACGCCATCAATGCCTTCAATGGCCATTTGCAGCATCTGCGCCCAACCGCGCTTGAACAAACCTGCGGCATAACCCAGTTGCATCTGTACCGACACCTGGTCGCCCTGGACCTCGATGTTGCGCACACAACCGGCACTGACCGGGTCCTGGTTCAAATAGGGGTCGGTGTACTGGCGAAGAACGGCTTCCACCGCTGCGCGATTGACGGCGCTCATGGGCTACTCCCGAAAAAAGACTGACTGAAACAGGCGGCTATCCTAACCGTTCCGACGGTTGAACGGCACGCTTTCGAGGTTCCGGAAGATTCTGAAACAGCGTCACGGGGTGAAATAAATTTCCCGGCGCTTTATAGTGGCCGACCTCCGTTTCATCAAGTAGCCGAGCCCCATGTCCGAGCCACGCAAGATCCTCGTCACCAGCGCCCTGCCCTATGCCAATGGTTCCATCCATCTTGGCCATATGCTTGAGTACATCCAGACCGATATGTGGGTGCGCTTCCAGAAGCATCGCGGCAATCAATGCATTTATGTCTGCGCGGACGACGCCCACGGTTCGGCCATCATGCTGCGCGCCGAAAAGGAAGGCATCACCCCGGAACAACTGATCGCCAATGTGCAGGCTGAACACAGCGCCGACTTTGCCGAGTTCCTGGTGGACTTCGACAACTTCCACTCGACTCACTCCGACGAAAACCGCGAGCTGTCGAGCCAGATCTACCTGCGGTTGAAAGAAGCCGGGCACATCGACCAACGTTCGGTGACCCAGTATTTCGACCCGGAAAAGAAAATGTTCCTGGCCGACCGCTTCATCAAGGGCACCTGCCCGAAATGCGGCACCGAAGACCAGTACGGCGACAACTGCGAAAAATGCGGCGCGACCTACGCACCGACTGACTTGAAGGATCCCAAATCAGCGATCTCCGGCGCCACGCCGGTGCTCAAGGACTCGCAGCACTTCTTCTTCAAGCTGCCGGATTTCCAGCAAATGCTGCAAACCTGGACGCGCAGCGGCACCTTGCAGGACGCCGTGGCCAACAAACTCTCCGAATGGCTCGACAGTGGCCTGCAGCAGTGGGACATCTCCCGCGACGCGCCGTACTTCGGCTTCGAAATTCCGGGCGAGCCGGGCAAGTACTTCTATGTGTGGCTGGACGCGCCGATAGGCTACATGGCCAGCTTCAAGAACCTGTGCGATCGCACCCCAGAGTTGGACTTCGACGCGTTCTGGGGCAAGGACTCCACCGCCGAGCTGTACCACTTCATCGGCAAGGACATCGTCAACTTCCACGCGCTGTTCTGGCCGGCAATGCTTGAAGGCTCGGGCTACCGCAAGCCGACAGGCATCGCCGTACACGGCTACCTGACGGTCAACGGCCAGAAAATGTCCAAGTCCCGTGGCACCTTTATCAAGGCGCGCACCTACCTGGACCACCTGTCGCCGGAATACCTGCGCTATTACTACGCGTCCAAGCTGGGCCGTGGTGTGGACGACCTGGACCTGAACCTGGAAGACTTCGTACAGAAGGTCAACTCGGACCTGGTGGGCAAAGTCGTCAACATCGCCAGCCGTTGTGCCGGGTTTATCCACAAGGGCAACGCCGGTGTACTGGTAGCCGAGAACGCCGCACCGGAGTTGACCGACGCCTTCCTGGCCGCCGCACCGAGCATCGCCGACGCTTATGAAGCCCGCGACTTTGCCCGTGCCATGCGCGAGATCATGGGCCTGGCCGACCGTGCCAACGCCTGGATCGCCGACAAGGCACCGTGGTCGCTGAACAAGCAGGAAGGCAAGGAGGCTGAAGTCCAGGCGATCTGCGCCACCGGCGTCAACCTGTTCCGTCAGTTGGTGATCTTCCTCAAGCCGGTGCTGCCGTTGCTGGCCGCCGATGCCGAGGCGTTCCTCAATGTGGCGCCGTTGAGCTGGAACGATCACACCACCTTGCTCGGTAATCATCAGTTGAACGCGTTCAAGCCCTTGATGACCCGTATTGACCCGGTGAAAGTCCAGGCCATGACCGACGCTTCGAAAGAAGATCTGGTGGCCAGCCAGACCGATACCGGCCAATCTGCGCCGGCGGGTAATGGCGAGCTGGCCAAGGACCCGATTTCCCCGGAAATCGATTTCGACGCCTTTGCCGCCGTGGATTTGCGCGTGGCACTGATCATCAAAGCCGAAGCCGTGGAAGGTGCCGACAAGCTGCTGCGCCTGACGCTGGATATCGGCGACGAACAGCGCAACGTGTTTTCCGGCATCAAGAGCGCTTACCCGGACCCGTCCAAGCTCGATGGCCGCCTGACCATGATGATCGCCAACCTCAAGCCACGGAAAATGAAGTTCGGCATTTCCGAAGGCATGGTGATGGCAGCCGGCCCTGGCGGCGAAGAAATCTACCTGCTGAGCCCGGACAGCGGCGCCAAGCCGGGTCAACGCATCAAGTAACCTCTGCAAAATGCCCCGCTGTCGCTACGGCGGGGCCTCTCAGCTTGCCCTTCTCCCTGGGCCGGGCGTCAACGCTATGATCACAGCATGAACCTCATTCAACGTATCGACGCGCTGCTGCCGCAGACTCAATGCGGCAAGTGCGGGCACCCGGGTTGCAAACCTTACGCAGAAGGCATCGCTAAAGGCGAAGCCATCAACAAGTGCCCGCCCGGTGGGCAGGAAACCATTGCCGGGCTTGCGCAACTGCTGCGCCTGCCAGTACTGGACCTGGACACCCGCCGTGGAGAAGCGCCCGCCCAGGTCGCCTATATCCGCGAGGCCGAATGCATTGGTTGCACCAAATGCATCCAGGCTTGCCCGGTGGACGCCATTGTGGGCGCCGCCAAGCTGATGCACACCGTGATTGTCGATGAGTGCACCGGTTGCGACCTGTGTGTTGCGCCCTGCCCTGTTGACTGCATCGAGATGCGTCCGCTCGCTGAGGTTTTGCCTATCGTCGGTGACTTGGCCAGCAATGATGATGAACGGCGTGCACGCGACCTCAAACGCGACAGGGCGCGGCGGCGCTTCGAGCAACGTAACGCCCGCCTGCAACGTGAAGAGGCTTGCAAGCTCGCCGAACGCGTGGCACGAGCCAAGCGCACAGCGCCGATGGAGGTAGCCCCGGTCAATAACCCTCAGGCCGCTCAGGACGCCGCGATCAAGCAGGCCAAAACCAACGTCGCCATGAGTCGCGCTCAGTTGCACAAATCCTTGAAAGCGTTTGGGCATCCGCCGACCTTTGAGCAGCAGTCGCAATTGATTATGCTGCAGCGACAGTTCGAGGCATCCGAGCAGGCGCTTGCCGTGCTGGAGGCCAACAGCTCACCACAGCCACCAAAGACGGCCGCTAAAAGCGCCGAGTTCAAGCGCGCAAAGATCCAGTTGGCCATGCGCCGGGCTGCGTTGAAAAAGGCTCAGGATCAGCAAGCTGACGCGCATGAAATCGCAACCTTGAAAACCGCCTTGAACGCCGCCGAGCAAACGCTGCAGGATGCCGAGGCCAACGGCTGACCCACTGCACTGTGTATTGCTAACATCACGCCGACCGCCTGCAAGGAAACGCCTGCCCCTATGAACGCCGCAAAACGCTTGGAAATTTTCCGCAGGTTTCACGAAGACAATCCGGAACCGAAAACCGAACTGGCCTACTCCTCACCGTTTGAATTGCTGATTGCGGTGATCCTTTCGGCTCAATCCACGGACGTCGGCGTCAACAAGGCCACGGCCAAGCTGTACCCCATAGCCAATACACCCGCCGCGATTTATGCCCTGGGTGTGGAAGGCCTGTCCGAATACATCAAGACCATCGGCTTATATAACAGCAAGGCCAAGAACGTGATCGAGACGTGCCGCCTGTTGCTGGAGCTGCATGGGGGTGAGGTGCCGCAAACCCGCGAAGCCCTGGAAGCCTTGCCAGGCGTGGGCCGCAAAACGGCGAACGTGGTGCTCAATACGGCATTCCGGCAGTTGACTATGGCGGTGGACACGCACATTTTCCGCGTCAGCAACCGAACCGGCATTGCCCGGGGCAAGAATGTGGTTGAGGTGGAAAAACAATTGATGAAGTTCGTGCCCAAGCCCTACTTGCTCGACTCCCATCATTGGCTGATCCTGCACGGACGCTACGTTTGCCAGGCCCGCAAGCCGCGCTGTGGCAGTTGCCGTATCGAAGATTTGTGCGAATACAAGGACAAGACCTCCGACGATTGAGCGATCATTGGTTTTTGTGATCAGGCGATTGAAAAAATCTTTTTTACCCGTCCGCGGATTATCGCTATAAGGAGCCCCAACGGCAGTCTTAGCCTGGAGTTGACCTTATGAGCGCTGGCAGCAAAGAAGACCTGGAAGTGGAAGACGACCTCGTTGCGTCGGATGACGATGAGGTGGTAGAAACACCTGTGCCAGAGGTGGCCAAGACCAATTTGAGCAAACGCCGCACTATCGACAATCTTCTGGAAGAGCGACGCTTGCAAAAACAGCTGGCCGATTACGACTTCGATTTCTGATCGAGCCGTTGACGGCCGGAAGCCTCCCTGACGGAGGCTTTTTTCTGCCGGTTACACGGGTATTCAAGGGGTGCAATATCCTCCTAAACCAGGCCGTTGCGCTGGGCCAGTTCGATCAGGTCCACAAGGGATCGGGCATTGAGCTTGAGCAGCAAGCGCGTCTTGTAGGTACTGACGGTTTTGTTGCTCAGGAACATGCCATCGGCAATCTCCTTGTTGGTTTTGCCACGGGCCAGTTGCTGTAGCACCATCATCTCCCGCCCCGATAAACGTTCGACCATGTCGGCTTCGCTGGCATTGCCCATGGTTGAGCGTACCGAATTGAGCGCCTGGTTCGGGAAATAGCTATAGCCGGAAAGCACCGCCTTGATGGCACTGAGCAACTCTGTCAGATCCTGCTGCTTGCACACATAGCCGGCGGCCCCCGCCTGCATGCAGCGCATGGAAAAATGGCCGGGGGCCTGGGACGTCAGCACCAGCACCTTGAACGAGACGGCTTGCTTGGTCGAAGCCAGCCGGCAAATAACTTCCAGGCCGTCGAGCTTGGGGATTCCGATATCCAGTATCACAATATCCGGCATATGTTCCCGTGCAAGTTGCAACGCATCGACACCGTTATCGGTCTCGGCAACGACCTCATAACCATGACGCTCCATTAGCATGCGCACAGCAAGACGAATGACGGGATGATCATCCACGATCAGCACTTTATTCATGAGAAAGTCCAATTTCGCTGTTCGAATTATTTAGAGCAAACACAATAGCCTAGTCGATTACTAGTTGGCATAGCATTCCCCCCCGAACGAGAGCAGGCAGAGACCCAACCCACAAGAAGATAGGAATTAACCTACAAAAAATCGCCAACTTAGATGCATAGAGCTTTATGGTTGCTTTCAGACCTTTCTCGACGCGTACATATTTTGAGTGAAATATCGTGCCCATCAGCCCCTGAAAGTAAACGTGCCGCACAAGACTTTCAGGAAATGCCCCTTGCTTGTCGCCATGACGCGCACAAACCAACCCGGAACAACCGTTCCCATTAGTTCCATTTAACATATTTCAGCACTTCCATAATTCCTACAGAAAATTCAACAATTCACATATCCGTTGCAACTACATGAGTGAATTTTCTGTCAGACATAGTTCCTCCCCAGATGTAAAAAATCATTCAAACTTAAAAACAAATGACAAAAACGGAAAATAATTGCGCAAGTTACGAAAAAATCCTTAAACACAGGCTAAACAATAAACAGTTCTGCTTTTAAAGCGCCCATAAAAACCCAGGCAAAAAAAATGGCCCCTTGCGCAAGGGGCCATTTTTCACAACAGGCGCACGACTCAGAACAACGAGCGGCCCTTGTTGGCAGCAATGCGCATGCGCAGTGCGTTCAACTTGATGAAGCCTGCCGCGTCCGCCTGATTGTAGGCCCCGCCGTCTTCTTCGAAGGTGGCGATGTTGGAGTCGAACAGCGACTCATCGGACTTGCGGCCGGTGACGATCACGTTGCCCTTGTACAGCTTCAGGCGTACGACACCATTCACGTGAGCCTGGGAGGCGTCGATCATCTGTTGCAGCATCAGACGCTCCGGGCTCCACCAGTAACCGGTGTAGATCAGGCTGGCGTACTTGGGCATCAGCTCGTCTTTGAGGTGAGCGACTTCGCGGTCCAGGGTGATGGATTCGATGGCGCGGTGGGCGCGCAACATGATGGTGCCGCCTGGGGTTTCGTAGCAACCACGGGACTTCATGCCCACGTAACGGTTCTCGACGATGTCGAGACGGCCGATACCATGCTGGCCGCCGATACGGTTCAAGGTCGCCAGTACGGTGGCCGGGGTCATTTCAACGCCGTCCAGCGCGACGATATCGCCGTTGCGGTAAGTCAGTTCCAGGTACTGCGCCTTGTCTGGAGCGTTCTCCGGGGAGACGGTCCATTTCCACATGTCTTCTTCGTGCTCGGTCCAGGTGTCTTCCAGCACGCCGCCTTCATAGGAAATGTGCAGCAGGTTGGCGTCCATCGAGTACGGCGACTTCTTCTTGCCATGACGCTCGATCGGGATGGCGTGCTTTTCAGCGTAATCCATCAGCTTTTCGCGGGACAGCAGGTCCCACTCACGCCACGGCGCAATGACTTTCACGCCTGGCTTGAGTGCGTAGGCACCCAGTTCGAAACGGACCTGGTCGTTGCCCTTGCCGGTGGCACCATGGGAAATGGCGTCGGCACCGGTTTCGTTGGCGATCTCGATCAGGCGCTTGGCGATCAATGGACGTGCGATGGAGGTACCCAGCAGGTACTCACCTTCATAGACAGTGTTGGCGCGAAACATCGGGAAGACGAAATCGCGGACGAACTCTTCGCGCAGGTCGTCAATGTAGATCTCTTTCACGCCCATGGCTTGCGCCTTGGCACGTGCAGGTTCGACCTCTTCACCCTGACCCAGGTCAGCGGTGAAGGTCACCACTTCACAGTTATAAGTATCCTGCAGCCACTTGAGGATCACCGAAGTGTCCAGGCCGCCGGAATACGCGAGAACGACCTTGTTTACGTCGGCCATGCCATCACTCCACGGGGTTGTACGGAAAGGCGACGATTCTACCGATCAAAACCGCGAAATTACAGGGGCGCGACAGCAAATGAAGATAAAGCGACAGATTATGTCGAGTGGGCGACCGATGGTCGCCTCTTATAAGCA
The DNA here is from genome assembly GCF_001728935.1 of Pseudomonas sp. AP42. Classification (NCBI taxonomy): domain Bacteria; kingdom Pseudomonadati; phylum Pseudomonadota; class Gammaproteobacteria; order Pseudomonadales; family Pseudomonadaceae; genus Pseudomonas; species Pseudomonas sp. AP42. The sequence continues at coordinate 97 of NZ_LYSO01000014.1, read as the reverse complement.
TAGGTATCTACACAACCTTGTAGCGCTCAACGGTAACCACGATGCGAAGCGAGCCGCTGTTGATCTGCTTGTGATCTTGCTCTGGCTTTTGATCTTA